>VAYE01000098.1 GCA_005883235.1 Actinomycetota bacterium | reverse complement strand
ACCAGGGACCTCCCGCGTGTGAAGCGGGCGCTCTCCCGCTGAGCTATGCGCCCCAGCCGGCCGAGGATAGCGCAGTCCCTCGCCGCCGCTGCCGGCTTCGCCGGCGGTGGCCGCTACGGCCGTCCGAAGCGGCAACCCGAGCGAAGTCGCAAGACTTCGCGAGGCCATAACCCGGGCACCTGCGACTGCTCCTTAGCGCTGCTTCCTCCCGGATCTGACGCGGTTCGGAACCGTCGCAGTGCCACGGGCTCGGGCAGTGTAGCCTGCGCTCGTGACCGCCCTGTACCGGAAATACCGCCCGCAGGACTTCGACGAGGTCGTGGGCCAGGAGCCGGTCGTCCGCACGCTCAGGAACGCGATCGAGCACGAGCAGGTTCGCCAGGCGTACCTCTTCGCAGGACCCCGCGGGACCGGCAAGACGAGCCTCGCGCGCATCCTCGCCAAGGCGCTCAACTGCGCCCAGGGGCCGACGGCCTCCCCGGACAAGGTCTGCCACGCGTGCCAGGCGATCGCGAACGGAAGCTCGCTCGACGTGATCGAGATGGACGCGGCCTCGCAGCGCGGGATCGACGACATCCGCGAGATCCGCGAACGGGTGATCCTCCAGCCGGCCGAGGGCCGCTACAAGGTCTACATCCTCGACGAGGCGCACCAGCTGACCTCGGCTGCCTTCAACGCGCTGCTCAAGCTGATCGAGGAGCCCCCTCCCCACCTCGTCTTCGTCTTCTGCACCACCGACCTGCACCAGATGCTCGACACGGTGCGCTCGCGCTGCCAGACCTTCATCTTCGCGCGCCCGCGCCTGCCCGAGCTCGTCCGGCTGCTTCGCCGCGTCGCCGACGGCGAGGGGATCGAGGCGCCCGACCAGGCGCTCGCCCTCGTCGCTCGCGGAGCGCGCGGCTCGTTCCGGGACGCGGTCTCGACCCTCGACCAGCTCTCCTCGGCGACCGAGGGGAAGGTGACCGTCCAGACCGTCCTCCAGCTGCTCGGGGCGGTCGAGGAGGAGGCGCTCTTCCGCCTCTGCGACCTCGTCGTCGACCGCGACACCGCGGGCGCCCTCACTTTCGTCGAGGAGCTCGCCGAGCAGGGCCAGGATCTCGGCCGGCTCGTCACCGACCTCCTCGAGCACCTCCGCCACCTGCTGCTCGTGCAGCACATGGGCGAGGTGCCCGAGTCGCTGCCCGTCACCGAGGAAACGAGGGAGCGGCTGCGCGCCCAGGCGAACCAGCTCGGCGAGGGCGCGGTGCTGCGGCTCTGCGACCTCCTGGCCGTCGCCGTCGACGACATGCGCCAGGGCGGCGATCCGCGCCTGCCGCTCGAGCTCGCGCTCGTCAAGGTGACGCGGCCCTCGGCGGATCTCTCCCGGGAGTCGCTCGCCTATCGCGTCGAGCTGCTCGAGCACCGCCCGGCGGCTCATGCGCCGGCCGAGGAGCCTGCTCCCGCCGCTCCCGAGCCGACGCCGCCCGCCGAGCCGCCGTCCGTCGATCTCGAGGCGCTCCAGGAGGCCTGGCAGCGGAGCGTCCTGCCTGCCGTCACCGAGCGCTCGATCCCGACCGGCACGATGCTCGCCGAGGCGCGCCCGGTCGAGCTCACCGGCGACGAGCTCACCCTCGAGTTTCCCGCCAGCGCGTCGTTCCATCGTCAGCTCGCGGAGGAGCCGAAGAACGCGACGCTCCTTCGCGAGGCGCTCTACGAGGTGACCGGCCGCCGGCTCGCGGTGACCTTCGCGGTCGGCGAAGAGGGTGCAGCAGGCGCAGCAGATGCAGGAGCAGCTCGCGAAGGCGCAGGAGGAGCTCGCGAACGAGACCGTCGAGGCCTCGGCCGGCGGCGGGATGGTGACCGTCAGGGCGACGGGCGCCCTCCAGATCACCGAGATCAAGATCGCCAAGGAGGCGATCGATCCGGACGATCCGGAAATGCTCGCGGACATGGTGCTCGCGGCTGTGAACGAGGCGCTTCGCTCCGCGCAGAGCCTGATGGAGTCGAGGCTCGGCGGCATGGTGGGCGGACTCGGCGGGCTGGGGCTGCCCGGGCTCTAGGTGCTCGGGGCGCTTCTCGCCGCGGCTGCGATGGCGCCTTGCCCTTCGCCGCAGACGCTCATGCCGAGAACTCGCCCGGTCGCCGAGACGCTCGTCGGCGACGTCGACGGAGACGGACGGCGTGACCGCGTGAGCCTGCGCATCGCGCCGCGGGCGCGCTTGGCCTGCGGCGTCCTCCTCGTCGCCCGGACGGGGCGAGGTACACAGATGGCACGAGTGCACTACGACCGCATCAGCCCTGGAACTGCGGGTGACCTCGTTCGCTACGAACGGTTCCCCCTGCTCAACGGGCTCTACCGGCTCGACGGCCGGCGCGGGCTCGAGATCGTCGTCACCGCCGAGGAAGGAGCGTCGAACTCGTTCCTCCAGATCTTCGCGGTCCGGTCAGGCCGGCTGATCAGGCTCCGACCGGGCCGGGCAGGGAACCTGGGCGAGATCTCGTGGGGCGGGTTCGCCCAGGCCTCGCAGGGAATCGACTGCGACGGTGGACTGATCCGCGTGACCGCTTTCTACGTGCTTCGCGATCGGTGGCGGCTGACGCGGACCTTCTACCGAGTCGAGTCGACCCGGCTCGGCCTCGTCCGCAGCGAGCGCCTACGTGCGACGGCACGTACGCGTAAGAAGTACGAGCACGAGACGAGCCAGCTACGGCCGTTCCCGAGCTGCCGCGGCGTCGCCGCCAAGCGGCAGGTCTAGCGACTGCTGAGCCGCTCGCGGATCGCCTTCCGCAGCTGCTCGCTCAGCTGCGGCATGTCGCGCTCGAGGCTGCGGAGCCGCGGCCCGAAGATCACGATCAGCCGCATCGGGCTCGTCGCGACGACCGTCGCCGTTCGGCGCTCCGCCTCGAGGAGACCGATCTCGCCGAAGAAGTCCCCCGGCCCGAGCTCGCGGAGCTTCTCCCCGTCCTTCAGGACGTCGGCCGTCCCCTCCTCGATCGCCATGAACTCGTAGGCGAAGCGGCCCTGCTCGGCCAGGTGCTTGCCCTCTTCGACGTCGACCTCGTCCGCCGCCCTCGCGATCTCCTCGCGCTCGCGCTTCGAGAGCGAGGCGAACAGCGGGACCGAGGCGAGCTTGTCCGCGATCACGCGCGCATTCTGTCATGCTCCACCGCTTGCGGTGCCGTTCAGGACGTGCGGGCTTTGCCCGCGCGTCCGTCTGAAACGACCGGTCGATGCGCTTGTGTCTCGTTGGGCTGCGGCGGATCGACCTCCGATCGAGCCAGGCACAATGGGGCCGTGTTCGGCCCTTCTGTGGACAACCTCGTCGCGCAGCTCAGCCGGCTGCCCGGAATCGGCACGCGCACGGCTCAGCGGCTCGCCTTCCACCTGCTCCAGGTCCCGAAGGACGAGGCGGTCGCGCTCGCCCGCTCGATCGACGACGTGAAGGAACGCGTCCGCTTCTGCCGCGAGTGCGGCAACCTCACCGAGGAGGAGCTCTGCGGGATCTGTGTCGACGCCCGCCGCGACCACTCCGTCGTCTGCGTCGTCGAGCAGCCCGTCGACCTCGTCTCGCTCGAGCGGACGCACGAGTTCCGCGGGCTCTACCACGTCCTCGGCGGCGCCCTCTCGCCGCTCGACGGCGTCGAGCCCGAGCACCTGCGGATCGACGAGCTCCTGAGCCGCGTCGACCGGAACGGCGTCGAGGAGGTCGTGCTCGCCACCAATCCGAACATGACCGGCGAGGCCACGGCCGCCTACCTCGCCGACCGGCTGCGCGGGCGCGTCCGCGTGACGCGCCTCGCGAGCGGCCTCCCGGTCGGCGGCGACCTCGAGTACGCCGACGAGGTCACCCTCGGGCGAGCCCTGTCGGGCCGCCGCGAGATGTAGCTCACGCTGCGCGCTCGTCCTGCCGCGCAGCGCGCGGCGGAACGAGGTCGATGATCCGCTGCCAGTACCCCCAGAAGCGGGCCGTGTCCCAGGCGATCCAGAAGCAGAGGATGGCGAGCGGGATCTCGCTGAGAACGGCCTGGCCGACCGCCAGCCACACCCTCTCGTCGCCGGTCGAGAGCAGGATGTCGAACCAGGCGTCGGAGAGGAGGAGCGTCCCGGCGGCGGCCGCGGCGCCCTGGAGCCATGGGGCGCGACGCCATGCGGCGAAGGCGGTGAGCGCGAAGGCGAGGATCTCCGCGACGTCGAACCCCACCCAAGCGGCGTCCCAGTGCTCGGACACGTGGCGCGAGGGAAGGGTGATCGTCAGCCACAGCACCCACGGCAGGAGCAGGACCGGGACGAGCGCGAGGATCGGCACGATCCAGCGCGGCCCCTTGGGGTCGGCGAGCGCCTCCACTGTGGCCGACTGCTCCGCGCGCTGCGGTCGTCTCACGCCGATAGTTGTACCCGTCCGCTCCTACACTGTTCGCGATGACGGCGACCGAGTACGAGGCCGTTCCGGGCGTCGAGCCGGCCGCCCCGGCCGCGAGCGCCGGAACGGTCGTGATGAAGTTCGGCGGCACGTCGGTCGCCGATCCGGAGAAGATCCGCGGCGTCGCGCGGCGGATCGCGGCGGCGCGCGAGGGCGGTAGCCGCATCGTCGCCGTCCTCTCCGCGATGGGGCAGACGACGGACGAGCTGGTCGCGCTCGCGCACCGGGTGTCGCCCAAGCCGAAGCCGCGCGAGCTCGACATGCTGATCTCGGTCGGCGAGCGGATCTCGTCCTCGCTCGCGGCGATGGCGATCCACGATCTCGGCCACGAGGCGATCTCCCTCACCGGCTCGCAGGCAGGGATCGTCACCGACACCGTCCACGGGAAGGCGAAGATCGTGGACGTCCGCGCGCGCCGGATCCACGAGGCCCTCGACCGCGGTCAGATCGTGCTGGTCGCCGGCTTCCAGGGCATCTCGACGGAGCTCGACATCACGACGCTCGGCCGCGGCGGCTCCGACACCACCGCCGTCGCGCTCGCCGCCGCCCTCGGCGCCGACTCGTGCGAGATCTACACGGACGTCGACGGAGTTTTCACGGCCGACCCCCGAATCGTCCCCGAGGCGCGGAAGCTCCACGCGGTCACGTACGACGAGATGCTCGAGATGGCTGCGTCGGGCGCGCGGGTCCTCCAGCTACGCTCCGTCGAGTTCGCGCGCAACCACGGCGTCAAGCTGCACGTTCGCTCGACCTTCACGGAGGCGGACGGCACCTGGATCCGCGAGGAGGACGAACGGATGCTCGAGAAGGCGCTCATCTCCGGGGTCGTCCACACCCGCGAGGAGACGGTGTACCGCGTCGAGGGCGTGTCTCCCGCGAAGCTCTTCGCCGTGCTCGCCGACGCGAGCGTCAACGTCGACACGATCGTTCGCACGGGCCCGGAGATCGTGTTCTCCGCTCCCGTCGAGGACCGCCCCACGGTCGTC
>VAYE01000097.1 GCA_005883235.1 Actinomycetota bacterium | reverse complement strand
ACGGTCGCCGTGGCCGAGGAAGAGAACGCGTCCGACTACCTGTGCGGGACGATGATCGAGCTGCCGCGCGCGTGCGTGCGTGCGGACGAGATCGCCGAGCATGCCGACTTCTTCTCGTTCGGGACGAACGACCTGACGCAGACGGCGCTCGGCTTCTCCCGCGACGACGCCGAGGGCAAGTTCCTGACGTACTACCTGGAGCACGGAGTGCTGAAGCGGAATCCGTTCGAGACGCTGGACGTGAGCGGCGTCGGCGACCTGATGCGGGTCGCGGTGGACCGAGGCCGGTCGGCTCGGGATGACCTGAAGCTCGGAATCTGCGGCGAGCACGGGGGAGAGCCGGCGAGCGTGGCGTTCTGCCACGAGCTGGGCCTGGACTACGTGTCGTGCTCGCCATACCGCGTGCCGCTGGCGAGGCTGGCGGCGGCGCAGGCGGCGCTCAAGGAAGCGGGCATGGAGGCGGTCGCCGCAGGCGGCTGAGACGCCTTCCCGCCGGAGTTAGGCCGCTACGGCGGGCCGCTATTCCCTTCCACCAGAAACGGAAGAGGCGGTATACGGCCGTCGCCACGAGGAGGAGCACGATCCAGATCGCGTTGAGTCGTTGGAGCGAGCCGCTTGCGTGAAGAAAGTCCCGCACGACGGAATAGAACGCCGCGATGACGCCGAATATGACGGTGAACGCGATGTTCACTCCCGGTCTGCTGGCCACTGCTCCATGCGCTGCTTGCCGCAAGAGTCCGGAAACGACGTACATCCCGAAGACGAGCGGGAAGCCGAAGACGAACCAGAAGATGTTGGCGTCTGGAGTGGTCTCGAACGACTTGATCCTGAACAGCAGGTACGCGTAGAGCATCACGATCACCAGGTCCGCGTAGACGCGAAGCCGCTCGGCGATCTTGGTCCCCCGCTTCGTGTTACGGACGTCGTACCAATTGGTCTCCATGCTCACGTGCCAATCGATCCAGCTCAATGTCGCCGTCACGTAGACGGCGATCACGGCCATCGTCGCGAGCCAACGCTTGCCGGAGAAGGGCGCGGTGACGATGTCCTGGTAGGACGTCAAGCTCTGAGCGATGACGAGGGCAAAGACGACCCGGACGAGAGCGACGAGTTGGTCGGAGAGGTGCCTTTCCTCGGGTGGAGGCACACGCTTGACCTGAGTCACGGGTCTCTCAGTGTACGACACCTGATCGCCCTCGAGCTAGCCCAGCGGCGTGATCAGCGACCGGTAGGCCGCGCGACTTTGCGGCCGCGACGCCAGGTCGAACAGCGAGCCCGGCTTGCCGTTTACGTACACCAACAGCTCCAGGCGCCGGTGGATCCGCGCGAACCGGGCCATGTCCCGGATGTACGCCGGATCGTCGCGGCCCCACAGGCCCCACTCGGGGATCGCGAACGGCTTCCCCGCGTAGCGCTTGTAGTACGCCTCCTGCTCGCGCCACTTGATCCGCGGCTCGCCGTACAGGTCGTTTCCGACCACGTCCACGTAGGCCCCGCCCGGGTAGTAGCGCTCCGGCTGGTTCGCCGCCAGCTCCGGCACCGCATAGGCCTGCGGGTTCCAGATCACCTTCAGACGCGGCGACGGATTCAAAGGCAGATCTCCGCCCCGGAGCGGAGGCATCCCGAGCCGCCGCAGCGCCGCGTTGATCGACGCGGCCGGCCCGCCGTGCAGGATCAGGTAGGTCCGCGCGAACGCCTTCCGGAACGCGGCCGTCGAGTGCGACGGCCCCTTCGAGCGGCCGCCGCGCGTGAACGCGCAGTAGGTCGACCAGAAGCCGTCCGCCTCGCCGTGCAGGACCTGCTGGACCGGGTCACCCGCGGCTCCGCCGAGAGCAAGGGCATCGGCAAGCAGGCGCTGTACGCCCAGATCGACCTGGACCAGCCCAAGGCCTACGCCTACGCCATCGAGGTCATGGCCGCGACCAGCCAGCTGCCCGACGCGCAGGAAGGGATGCGGGCCTTCCTGGAAAAGCGCAAGCCGAACTGGGATCGTGGCCGTTCCTAGACCTTCTCCCAGACCGAGACGTGCTTGCGGCTGTCGCTCGTGAACGGCTCGCGCTTCCAGCCGCTCCAGCGCTCGCGGAGGCTCATCCCGGCGAGCTGCGCCATCAGGTCGAGCTCCCCGGGCGAGACCGAGCGGAAGGGAATCGAGAGCCGTTCCCAGCGTCCGTCCACGAGCTCGAAGTGATGGGACACGAGCCGCTGTGTCGCCGCCTCGTACTCGTCGATCCCGACGTGCGTGTCGGTCAAGTCGAAGACGCGCAGCGGCTCCCCGCCGCCGACCCCGACCTCGATGACGAAGCAGCCGCCGGGCTCGAGGTGCGCCGCGACGTTGCGGAAGCACGCGACCTGCGCCGCCTGTGTCGTCAGGTTCTCGATCGTGTTGAAGACGAGGTAGGCGACGGAGAAGGTCCCGTCCACGGTCGTCGTCGCGAAGTCGCCGATCGTTACGCCGATGTCCTCGGCGCCCGGCTTCGCGCGCAGCCGGGCGACCATCGCCTTCGACATGTCGATTCCGTGCACCCGCACGGCCCGCTGCGCGAGCGGGACCGCGATCCGGCCGGTGCCGATCCCGAGCTCCAGCGCGCGTCCGCTCCCGGCGAGTTCGACGAGGAAGTCGACGACCGGGTCAACGACCGCCGGGTCGAACATCTCCGATTCGGAGTCGTCGTAGCGCGCCGCCACAGGCTCGTCGAAGTAGCCGTCGTCGCGGGCCACGTCTCTAGTGGCCGTTGGCGGAGAAGTGCATGTAGTCCTTCGTGCCGGTCCAGTCGCCGCCCCAGCCCCAGCCAATCGAGCGGAAGGCCGCGACGACAGCCGGCGTGACCATGCCCTTGCGCAGGCGCGAGCGGTCGAGGTAGGGGCGGCTGCGACGCTCGCGGGTGCGGCCGCAGCCGGTGTAGGGGTTCTCGATCGGGTTCAGGTCGATCGCCTCGCCGTACGCGTGCATCGACCAGTGGCCGGTGCTCGAGCCGCCGGAGCAAGGCGATGGAACGGCGTTGCGGCAGTCGAAGCCGGACGTGTCGTCGCCGCTGTTGTCCACCGGCTCCATCCGCCGGATCGGAAAGCGCAGTTCGTAGAGCCGGCGGAAGACGCCGAGCAGCGGCGCCGCGACCGCCTGGTTCACGACCAGTCGACCGCTTCGGACACGGCCGTCGAAGCCCCAATAGCTGACGGTGACGACGCGCAGCCCCGAGAGCGAGACCGGGCAGCCGCGATGCCACCTGTGCTCGGCCATCTGCGCCCGGAGCGGCGGCCGCAGCGGCTGGATCGAGCCGTGGAAGGCGAGGACGGCGAGCGGCAGCGCGAGAAGCTTCATCGGCTCGTACTCTGTCCTGATGCGCCTGTACGCCGCAACCGGGAACGGCATCGCTCGGCTCGACGAGGCGGGCGGCGAGTGGGCGCTCGAGCTCTTCCTGCCCGAGAGCGGCGCCCAGTGCCTCGCCGTCGACCCGGCCGATGCGGACACGGTCTACGCCGGCCTGAGGGAGGGCGGAGTGCGGCGAACGACGGACGCCGGCCGGAGCTGGATCGACTGCGCGCTGCCCGAGCCCGCTGTGTTCTCGCTTGCGGTGAGCACGGCGGACGGCGCGGTGTATGCCGGAATCGAGCCCAGCCGCCTGTTCCGCAGCGACGACCGAGGCGGCAGCTGGCATGCCCTCGACGCGCTGCTCGAGCTGCCGTCGCGCCCGCAGTGGAGCTTTCCGCCGCGGCCGTGGACGTCACACGTGCGCTGGATCGCACCGAGCCCGCACGACGCCGATCTGGTCCTCGTCGGCATCGAGCTCGGCGGGCTGATGCGCACGACCGACGGCGGCGAGACGTGGCAGGATCACCGCCCGGGCGCGCAGCCCGACGTCCACTCGCTCGCCTGGCATCCTCGCGTCCAGGGCCGCGCCTATGAGGCGGGCGGCGGCGGAGCGGCCTGGAGCGAGGACGGCGGGGAGACGTGGCGGGCGGCCGACGAGGGTCGGGACCGCCACTACACCTGGGCTGTGGCGGTCGATCCCGACGACGCCGGGCTCTGGTACGTCTCCGCGAGCACCGGGCCCTTCGCAGCGCACGGCCGCGGCGACCCGGAGGCGCGTCTCTACCGGCGCCGCGACGACGAGCCATGGCACGCCCTCGACGGCGGGCTTCCCGAGCCGCTGCCGGCCATGCCCTACGCCTTGGTCGCGAAGGACGGCCGCCTGTTCGCCGGGCTCTCCGACGGGCAGCTCTGGGAGAGCCGGGATCGCGGGGACACCTGGACTCCGTGTGAGATCGCCGGCCCCGAGCTCGGAGCAGTGTTGGCTCTTGCCGCGGCCTAGGCCCGGATGACGACCGGCGTTCCGAGCGGGACGAGGCGCATGAGGTAGCGCAGGTCCCCGTCGCCGGCGTGGATGCAGCCCGCCGAGACCGCGCCGCCGGTCGGGCCGCCGTGGATCGCAATCCGGTTCCCGCCGCTCCAGCCGGCCGGCAGGTTCGACTGCGTCGCCGAGAGCGCGAGGATGCAGCAGCCGTAGTAGGCGCTGTACGCGGCGCCCTTCAACTTGTCGGTCACGGAGAAGCGGCCGGTCGGCGTGGGGGAGCCGGGGCGACCGACGCCGACGACGAGCCGGCGCAGCACTTGGGAGCCGCGGCGCAGAACCACGAGCCGCTGCGAGAGGTCGACGTCGAGCTCGAGCCGCGTGCGCGCGAAGCGCAGGCCGCCGACGCGTGCGTCGACCCAGGCGAGCCGCCCGTTCCCGAGCTCGGGCGTGGAGACGGCGAGCCACCGTCCGTACCGGCTGCGGACGACCGCGAGCGTCTGCGGCGAGCCGAAGGACGTGCGGCTCGAGAGGCGCTCGAGGACGCGGCCGCCGGGATGGGCGAGGAGCGCGACGCGCGAGCGGACGTAGGCGATGAGGTGGCCGCTCGGCCGCGCCTGGTCGGCCGGGCGTCCGGCAGAGAGCACGACGGCGCGTGCAGGCGAGCGCGGCACGAAGGTGAGCGCCGCAACGAGAGCGAGGGCGACGAGCGCCGGTCGGGCCACCTCCTTCGGATCGGCACCGCCTCACGTGCTTCCGTCACTCTTTCGAGGGACGAGATGGTCAAGTTCGTCGTCGTATCGGCGGCCCTCACGCTGGTCGCCTCCGTGACCGGGCCGTTCCGGCTCACGAGCCCGGCCTTTCGCTCCGGCGGAGCGATCCCGAAGCGGTTCAGCTGCGACGGCCCGGGCCTCTCGCCGCCGCTTCGCTGGACGGCGCCGCCGCCTCGAGCGCGGACGCTCGCCCTCCAGGTCGTGGACGTCAGCACGCCGAGCAAGTTCGTGCACTGGCTCGCGTGGGGGATCTCGCCGCGCAGCCGCGGCCTCGCCGCCGGCG
>VAYE01000052.1 GCA_005883235.1 Actinomycetota bacterium | reverse complement strand
AAGCCGACTCCCGACCGGGCCGCCGCCTCGCGGTCGACGTGCTGGTTGGCGTCCACGAGCACGCGATACGCGCCGCCGAGCCGCCGCCCGAGGGCGTCGAGACGCTCGCGCAGGACGGCGTAGGCGTCAGACCACGTGTAGCGCGGGAGGCGGCCCTCTCCGGGCTCTGGGCCGGAGCCCGGCGCGTAGTAGCAGAGCGCCGCCGAGACGACGGTCCGCGCGCCGGGCAGCAGCGTCTCGGGATGGCACGAGACCTCGGGCTGGGCCATCGTGAACTTCATGTCGGCGAAGAGGCCGCGCGCCTGCCGCTCGCGGATGTGGCGCTCGGTCTCCTCGTACGGCTCCGCCGGCGTGGCGCCGACGGCGTCGAGGCCCAGCTCGCTCGCCATTCGCTCGAGGTCGCGTGCCGTCATGGAAGGATTCTGCCCGTGAAGGCCGTGCGTATCCACGAGGACGGCGGGCCCGAAGTCCTCCGGTACGAGGACGCACCCGACCCGGAGCCGGGCCCGGGCGACGTACTCATCCGTCTGCGCGCGGCATCGCTCAACCACCTGGACGTCTGGGTCCGCAAGGGTCTCCCTTCGGTGCCGAAGCCGCGGATCCTCGGCGCCGACGGCGCGGGCGTCGTGGAGGCGGTCGGGGACGAGGCCGGGGATCTCTCGCCCGGCGACAGGGTGGTGATCAACCCGGGACTCGAGCACGACGGCCGGATCAGCGTCGTCGGCGAGCACTTCGACGGCACGCACGCGGAGCTGATCGCGCTGCCGGCCTCGACGGTCTACGCGCTGCCGGACGAGCTCGGGTTCGAGGAGGCCGCGGCGTTTCCGCTCGTCTTCGAGACCGCGTACCGGATGCTGGTGACTCGCGCCGGGCTCGAGCCGGGCGAATGGGTGCTCGTCTGGGGCATCGGCGGCGGTCTCGCGACGGCGGCGCTCGCGATCGCGAAGGCGCTCGGCGGCCGGGTGATCGTGACCTCGCGGAGCGAGGCGAAGCTCGCGCGGGCAACCGAGCTGGGCGCGGACGCGGCGGTGCCGACCGCGGATGCCGCGGCGCGCGTGAAGGAGATCACCGAGGGGCGCGGCGTGGACGTCGTCGTCGAGCACGTCGGCGAGGCGACGTGGCCGACGTCGCTCGCCGTCGCCGCGCAAGGCGGTCGCGTGGTGGTGTGCGGCGCGACGAGCGGCCCGAACCCGCCGGCGGCGCTGCACCGGATCTGGTGGAAGCAGCTCACCGTGTACGGGTCGACGATGGGGACGAAGCAGGACTTCGAGGGCGCCTACGAGCTCGTGCGGAGCGGTCGCGCCCGTCCGGTGGTCGACGCCGTCTTTCCGCTCGCGGAAGCCCGCGCCGCGCACGAGCGGCTCGAGGCGGGCGAGCAGCTCGGCAAGATCGTCCTCCGCATTCCGGAGTAGCTCCTCGCCGCTCCCCTCTTTCTGGTTGACACGTCTGCCGGGGGCCCCGAAGCCCCCGCCTTCGGCTCGACGCTAGCGGCGCCCGCGTCACGCATGGGTACGGGACCGTGCCGAGAGCCTGCCGAGGTGTGCCGGTTGGCGCGCCGCCGCCGGCTCAGCCGAAGCCGAGGATGAACTTCGCGTCGTCCGACATCTTCTCGGGCGTCCACGGCGGGTCCCACGTCAGCTCGACGTCGACGTCCTCGACCCCGGGCAACTCGCGTGTCACGCGGTCGATGTCCTCCTGGATGAGCGGCCCGACCGGACAGCCCATCGACGTCAGGCTGTGCGTCACCTTCACCTTCGGCCCCTCGACCTCGACGTCGTAGAGCAGCCCGAGATCGACGATGTCCATCCCGAGCTCGGGATCCTCGACCTGGCGCAGCGCTTCGATGACCTCGTCCCTCGACGGCACGGCGCCAGTCTAGCCGCGAGCGGATCGAGCTACGCGGCGGCCTGCAGGTACGCGCAGGGACGCGGGTCACGCGCGAGCGGCGAGCGACCGAGCTTGGTGACGACGAAGCGCGCCTCGTCGAGCTCGACCTCGTCGCCACGGAACGGCGGCGCGCCGTCCCGCTCCACCAGCTCATAGCCGGCGCCCGCCTGGACGAACAGGAGATGACGGGTCGCCTCAGGGGCGGCCTTGCCCTCGGCCACCGACTCCGCTGCCGCCACAGCCTGTTCGAGCTCCTCGCAGCGCTGCTCGAGCTCGCGCGCCCTGAGCTCGTTCCGCTCCGCGGCGGCCTCGGCGGCCTCGGCTCGGCGCTCGCCGTCGTCGCGCGAGCGAACGAGCTCCTCGGTGCGCCCCGCCTGCTCGCGCGCCCTGGCCTCCGCAGACTCGACGCGCTCGAGCTCCGCTGCCAGCTTCTGATCGAGCTCGGCGACTCGGCGCTTGTGCCTTCCGGCCGCCGCGTCGGCCGCTGTGGCACGGCGTTGCGTCTGATCAAGCTCGCTGCGTACCTCTTCCAGGCTGCGAGCGAGCTCGACGCGCTGCTCCTCGGCCTGCACCTGCTGCTCCGCGGCTGCGGTCGCCTTCGCTAGCTCGCTCCGAGCCTCGCCGAGGTCCCGCTCCGTCACTTCGAGCCGACGTGCCAGGTCGACGCGGCGCTCCTCGGCCTGCGCGTCCCGCTCTACGGCTGCGGTCGCCTCGGCTAGGTCGCTCCGAGCCTCGCCGAGCTCCCGCTCCGTCACTTCGAGCCGACGCGCCAGGTCGACGCGGCGCTCCTCGGCCTGCGCGTCCCGCTCTACGGCTGCGGTCGCCTCGGCTAGGTCGCTCCGAGCCTCGCCGAGGTCCCGTTCAGTCGCCTCGAGCCGACGCGCCAGGTCGACGCGGCGCTCCTCGGCCTGCGCGTGCCGCTCCGCGGCTGTAGTCGCTTCGGCGAGCTCACGGTTGGTCGCTTCGAGCCTGCGCTCGAGCTCGGCGCGCGCCTCGCTGGCACCGGCCAGCTCCTCGCGCTCGCGCTGCAGCTTCTTGACCTTCTTGGCGTTCCGTTCGCCGGCAGCTTCCGCATCGGCGAGTCGCTGCTCGAGCTCCGCGTGCGCCGCCTCCAGCGGCGCGAGCTCGTCGATCCGCTGCGCCAACGCTTGACGCGTCTCCTCGGCCTGCGCGAGCTCGCGGCGGGCTGCATCACGCTCGCGGACGAGCTCGTCGAGCCGGCGTTCGAGGTCGGCGCGCGCTTCGGCCGCCCCCGCAAGCTCAGTGCGCTCGACCTCGAGCTGCTCGACCTTCTGGACGTGCTCGCGCGCAGCCGCCTCGGCCTCCGCAAGGCCCCGACGCGCGTCGTCTCGCGCACGCTCGACCTCTCCGAGCCGCGTCTCGAGCTTCGCCTGCGTCTCGGTGGTCGCAGCGAGCGCCTCCTCACGCCTTTGGAGCTCAGCCTGGAGTAACTCGGCGCGTTTATCGTGCTCGCGCATCGCGGTCTCGGCCGTCGCGGCTTTGGCTTCGACCTCGGCGATCGAGCGCGTGAGCTCGTCGAGCCGCCGCCGGCCCGCGTCGCGCTCACCGGCCAGCGAGCGCATCCGCTGCTCGAGCTCGTCCGCCTTGGCCACGGCCTCGACGGCCCGGCGCCGGTCGTCCTCGCGAGCCTGAACGGCCTCCTCTGCGCGTCGGGCCTCCCTCGCGGCCGCCGACTCGGCCGCCGCGATGCGCTTCCGAACGCTGGATCGCTTCTCCTCGAGCTCCTTGTTGCGCTCGGTGAGCGTCTGCAGCTTCTCCTCGGCGTCCGCCGCCCGGCGGCGCTCGTCTTCGAGCGCCCGGCCGAGCTCGTCTGCACGCCGGCTGTGTTCCTTCGCCGTCGTCTCTCCAGCCGCGGCCTGACGCTTGTGCTCGTCCCGAGCCGCCTCGAGCTGCTGAACCTGAGCCTGGAGCTCGTCGCGCTTCGACTGCGCCCCGGTGAGTGTCTTTCGCTCCTGCTCTCGCTCCCGCTCGAGCTCGCGGAGGCGCTGCTCGTGCTGCTTGGCCGCGGTCTCGGCCGCCTCGAGACGCTCGCGCTGGCCGGTGCGCTTGTGCGAGAGCTCGTCGGCGCGGCGCTCGTGCTCGGCCGCCGCCTCCCGCGCGGCGACGACGGCTTTCCGCTGCTCGTCGACTGTGCGAACGAGCTCCTTCGCACGCCGGTCGTGCTCGCGCGCCGCCTCCTGGGCGGCTTCGACGGCCTTCGCGTGCTCCCGTTCGAGCTCGGTGATCCGAGCCTGGAGCTGCGCAGCCGTGTGCTCTGCCGCCTCGCGGGCCTTGCGGTCGGCCTTCCGTGTCTTCTCGAGCTCCGCGGCCGCGCGCTCGCGCTCCCTCGCGGCCGTCTCGGCCTGTGCGAAGCGCGCCCGCTCGTCCGTCCGCTCTCGCTCGAGCTCCTGCAGCTTCCGGCCCGCGTCCGCGGAGGCGGACTGGGCTGCCTCGAGCTGGCGCCTGGCTTCGTCGCGTTCGTGCTCGAGCTCGTGCAGGCGGCCGGTGTCCGGCTCCTCCTGCGTCTGAGTCGCCTCGGCCGCCCGCTCGAGCTCCGCCGTTTGCGCGCGCAAGGCCTCGAGCGCCCGGCGCGCGTCATCTCGCTCCGAAGCGGCCTCTTCGAGCCGTCGGGCCCGCTCGTCGGCCTCGCGGCGCGCAGCGGCGAGCGCCCCCTCGAGCTCGTCGGTTGCGGGCTCCTGCCTGCGCTCGGCCTCGACGGCCTCGAGCCTGCGCTCGAGCCCGGTCGCCGACGCCTGAGATTCCTGGAGCCGCCGGCCAAGCTCGGCCAGCTCCCTTTCGAGCTCCGCGATCCGCGCCTCGCGCGCCGCGACGTTCGCCTCGGCCTCCGCGAGTCGCGCCCACTGCTCCTCGAGCTGCGGCTCGAGCTCGGAGAGCGGCACGTCTCCTGCAAGGTGCTCGAAGAGCTGCTCGATGCCGGCGTCGCCACCGTTCGCCTCCGACTCGGCCTGCGGCTCCGCGGGCAGCGAGGCGGGAGCGTCGCCGGAGGCGACCGGAGGCCGCCGCGTCGAGTGGCGGCGCTCGATCTCGGCCCGCAGGCCGGTGCCGAAGCCCTCCTCGGTCTTCAGCTCGATTCCGTACTGCTCGGCGAGCGCGTTGGTCAGCGCGGGGCCGGAGACGTGGCCGCGGTCGACCAGGATCTGGCCGAGCCGTTTGCCGGTCGTCTGTTGCGCCGCCAGGGCCTCCTCGAGCTCCTCGGCGGTCAGCAGCCCCTTCTCGACGAGGAGTGCACCAAGCGGACGCCAAGTCACGTGCGCCGCAGTCACAAACTTCCTTTCGGCTCGACGGCCGTCCGGCTTGAGCCCATCTCGCTTCAGGAGCGGTTATAGCCGCGGCGTCGGCCAGCGTTTAGACGCCGGGCAGGCGGACTTCCCCGCGCCGCTCGCGGGCGAAGAAGTGGCTCCCGTCCACGAAGCGGACCCAGTTGCAGCGTGTGCACATGACGAGCGTCCGTGTGCGGGCGCTGTCGGCAAAGAACTGGACACCGCGGAGGAGGTCGCCGTTCGAGACGCCGGTCGCGGCGACGATCGTCTCCCCGGGCGCGAGGTCGTCGAGCGTGAAGACGCGGTTCACGTCGTCGATCCCCTGTGCGCGCGCCTGCTCGATCTCGCTCCGCGTCGTCGGCCAGAGCTGGGCCTGGATCTCACCGCCCAGGCAGCGGAGAGCGGCTGCGGAGATCACGGCCTGGCGAGTCCCGCCGATCCCCACCGCGAGGTGGTCGTTCGTCCCTCGGATCGCGGCCGAGATCGAGGCAGTGACGTCGCCGTCCTGGATCAGCTTGATGCGAGCCCCCGCGGCGCGGATCTCCTCGATCAGGTCGTGGTGGCGCGGGCGATCGAGGACGATCGTCGTGATGTCGTTGGTTCGGCGCCCGAAGGCGTCGGCGATGGCGCGGATATTCTCTCCCACCGGTCGAAGGAGATCGATCCGGCCGCGCGCGACGGGACCGACGGCCATTCGGCGCATGTACATCTGCGGCAGGGTGGTGAGCGAATCCGGCTCCCCGACCGCGATCATCGACATCGCGCCGTTTCCGCCCCTCGCGACGACGCCGCGACCCTCGAGCGGGTGCACGGCGATGTCGAAGGCGTCGCCGCCGCGACCGAGCTCCTCGCCGATCGCGATCCGGTCGCTGTCGTCGGAGGCGCCGATGACGACACGGCCACGGATCGGCATCTGCTCGAGCGCGCCGCGCATGGCCGACACGGCCTCGCCCTCCGCGGAGTCCTCGTCGCCGCTCCCGAGCCAGCGGGCGGCGGCGAGAGCGGCTCCTTCCGTCACACGCGCGTAGGCCTCGCAGAGGCAGGGCTCGCGCCGGCTGGTCTCGGTCTCCGCGCGC
Organism: Actinomycetota bacterium; assembly: GCA_005883235.1. Next base: position 4,316 of record VAYE01000052.1, on the reverse strand, counting down.
TCCTCGACCGTCTGCGTCACACCCACGAAGGGGATGGTACGCGCCTAGAAGATGCCCTGGACCGGCCAGTAGCAGCCGGCGGCGACGAGGCCGGCGGCCGGGATGGTCAGAACCCAGGCGACGACGATGTTCCCCGCTACCCCCCAGCGGACGGCCGAGAGCCGCTTCGTCGCGCCTGCGCCCATCACGGCGCCCGAGACGACATGGGTCGTCGAGAGCGGGTAGCCGTAGTGCGTGGCGAGATAGATCGTCGCGCCGGCCGACGCCTGCGCCGCGAAGCCGCTCTCCGGCTCCATCTGGAACACGCGCTGCCCGAGGGTCCGGATGATCCGCCAGCCGCCTGCGTAGGTCCCGAGCGCGATCGCGAGCCCGGCGGCGACCTTCACCCAGGTCGGGATCTCGAGGCTCGCCACGTCGCCGTGCCGGTGCAGGACGAGCGCGAGCGCGATCACGCCCATGGTCTTCTGGGCGTCGTTGGCGCCATGGGTGAACGCGACCCAGGTGCCGGTGCCGAGCTGGCCGAGCCGGAAGCTCCGGCTCGCGACTCCGGGAGTCATCCAGACGAAGACCCAGTAGATGAGCAGCAGGAGCAGGAACGCGGCGGCGAACGCGATCGCGGGGGCGGCCAGCGCGGGAATCACCACCTTGTGCGCAAGTCCGTGCCACAGGACGCCCTTCGAACCCGACTGCACGAGCGCGGCGCCGACGAGGCCGCCGATCAGCGCATGCGACGAGCTCGAGGGAAGACCGAACCACCAGGTGAGCAGGTTCCAGGCGATCGCGCCGGCCAGCGCGGCGAGCAGCGTCTGCTGGGTTGCGAGGTGCGCGTCGATCAGCCCCTTCGCGACGTTCTTCGCGACGGCCGTGGTGACGAACGCGCCCGCCAGATTCGCGACCGCTGCGATCAGCACCGCCACGCGAGGCGTCACTGCGCGCGTCCCGACCGACGTGGCGATCGCGTTCGCCGTGTCGTGGAAGCCGTTCGTGAAGTCGAAGCCGAGCGCAACGACGACGACGATTACGAGGAGGACGCCGCCGCTCACCGGTTCTTGACCAGAATGGCCTCCAGGATGTCGGCGGCGTTCTCGCAGGCGTCCACGGCTTCCTCGAGCTGCTCGTGGATGTCCTTCCAGCGGATGATCGCGATCGCGTCGTCGGTGGTGCGGAAGAGCTCCGAGACCGCCTCGCGGTTGAGCCGGTCGCCCTCGTCTTCGAGGTCGCGCAGCTCGATCAGCTGCCGCTTCGAGTCCTTGAAGCCGTCGAGCCGCTGGACCGCCTCCTGCAGCTTCGAAGCCGCTCTGAGGATGACGTCGCCCTGCGCCCGAGCCGCCTCGTGGATCTCGGTCACCCCGTAGCCGACGATGTGCCCGGCCGCCTCGTCGATGTGGTCGCAGATGTCGTCGAGCGCACCGGCCAGGCGGTACATGTCGTCGCGGTCGAACGGTGTCACGAACGTGCGGTTCAGCAGGTCGACGACCTCGTGGGTGAGCCGGTCCCCCTCGTGCTCGAGCTCCTTGATGTCGCGGATCCGTTGCTGCGAGCCGTTCGGCGCCTGGGCGAGCAGGTCGACGAGCGCCCGCGCGATGGCGACGGCGTTCGCCGAGGCCTGGTTGTAGAGGTGAAAGAACTCCTTGCGCTGCGGGACAAGCGTGATCCGCGCCATCGCCTCCCTCCCTGGTGGATGCCGCGAGCCTTCTACCACGTCCGCTTTCGACTCGGCGTCCGAGGCCGGTGCTACCTTGCTTGAGGATGCCCGAGGAAAGCCCAGTTTTCCAGGCGTTCTGTGGAGCGACCCCGCCCAGCTTCGCGAACCGCGCGGAGCTCGAGTGCGCGAAGGTGCTCGACTACTACGGCGTCCCCTGGAACTACGAGCCGCGGACCTTCGTGCTCGAGGAGGTGGGCGGGCGGGTCGTCGAGGCGTTCACCCCCGACTTCCACCTTCCGGAACAGGATCTCTACCTCGAGATCACGATGATGAAGCAGTCGCTCGTGACCCGGAAGAACCGCAAGCTCCGGAAGCTCCGCGAGCGCTACCCGGGCATCCGCATCAAGCTCTTCTACAAGCGCGACGTCGAGCGACTGGCCCAGCGATACCACCTCGAGCTAGCTTCGTAGCCGCGGACTCTCCGGTCGGCGAGGTCTACCTCCCGGCGGAGGACATCGCAGTGCGCGTGGTCGAGCTCGGCGCGCAGATCGCCGCCGACTACACCGATCGGGAGCCACTTCTCGTCGCCGCGCTCAAGGCGAGCCTCGTCTTCGTCACCGACCTGTCGCGAGCGATCCGGATCCCGCACCGCCTCGACTTCGTCGAGCTCGCCGGCTACGCGGGCGCCGCGACCGGCGGCCACTCCGGCATCCGCCTGCTGAAGGACCTCGACGGCGACATCGCCGGTCGGGACGTGATCGTCGTAGAGGACGTCGTCGACACCGGGCTCACCCTCAACTACCTCTGCCGCACGCTCGAGCTCAGGTCGCCGGCGTCACTCGCGGTCGCGACGCTCCTCGACCGCCCCTACCGCCGACTCGTCGACAAGCTCCCTGTCCGTTACGTCGGCTTCACCGTTCCCGACGAGCTCTTCGTCGGTTACGGCTTCGACCTCGACGAGCGCTACCGGAACCTGCCGGACCTGCACGTTCTGAGACCTGCCTGACCCGGCCGGTTTGGCAAGTGGCCAATGGCTGTAGAGGCGGACTTGGCCGTGGCCGTCTTCGTGAACCGCTGGTTACCCAACCAGCGCCACCAGCGGGCGCACCCGGGCGAGAGGGTCGCAGCAACTGGGCCCTCACGGGTTGTCCTGTAGCCGCGACCCGTGCCCGAGACCGTACGCTTCTACAGAGAACGGCTACTCACCGCCTGGTTTAGGCTAGGCTAACTTTTCATGCTCACAGCGCACGCCGACGGCGTCGCGGGGACCGCCGGACGCGGTCGGAGCGTGCTGCGCCGCGAGCGGCGCGGCGGGCTCCGGCTCTGGCCGTTCCTGGGGCCCGCCTTCATCGCCTGCGTCGCCTACATCGATCCGGGCAACTTCGCCACGAACATCGCGGGCGGATCGAAGTTCGGCTACACGCTGCTCTGGGTGATCGTCGCCTCGAACCTGATGGCGATGCTGATCCAGACCCTCTCGGCGAAGCTCGGCATCGCCACGGGCCAGAATCTGGCGGAGGTCTGCCGCGAGCGCTTCTCGACCCGGACGGCGATCGCGCTCTGGCTGCAGGCCGAGGTGATCGCGATGGCAACCGACCTCGCGGAGTTCCTGGGCGCGGCGCTCGGCTTCCACCTCTTGCTCGGGATCTCGCTCTTCCCGGCGGCGCTCATCACCGGCCTCGCGGCCTTCGCGATCCTCGGGCTGCAACGCTTCGGCTTCCGCCCGTTCGAGGCGACGATCGCCACCATCGTCGGCTTCATCGGGGTCTGCTACCTCGGCGAGCTCTTCTCGGCCAAGCCGCCGCTCGGCACGGTGGCGCACCACGCGGTCGTGCCGCAGTTCGCCGGCCGCGAGTCGGTCCTCCTGGCGGTGGGGATCCTCGGCGCCACCGTCATGCCGCACGTCATCTACCTGCACTCGGCGCTCCTCCAGGACCGGATCCGGCCCGAGTCGGACGAGCAGGCGCGGAGGCTGATGCGGTTCACGCGCATCGACGTCATCCTCGCCATGACGATCGCCGGCCTGATCAACATGGCCATGCTCGTGATGGCCGCGAGCGTCTTCTACAAGCACGGGCTCGTGCACGTTGCGTCGCTCGAGACGGCGCACAGGACGCTCAAGCCGATCCTGGGAGGTGGCTCGAGCACGCTCTTCGCGCTCGCGCTCCTCGCGTCAGGCCTGTCGAGCTCGACGGTCGGCACGCTCTCGGGCCAGGTCGTCATGCAGGGGTTCATCCGCCGCCGCATCCCGATCGTGGTGCGGCGCGTGGTGACGATGCTGCCCGCGCTCGTCGTCGTCGGGATCGGCGTCGATCCGTCGCGGACGCTCGTCATCAGCCAGGTCGTGCTCTCTTTCGGGATCCCCTTCGCGCTCGTGCCGCTCGTCCTCTTCACGAGCCGGCGCGACGTGATGGGGGTGCTCGCCAACCACCGCGGGACGACTGCGGTGGCGGCGGTCGTCGCGGCGTTGATCGTGGCGCTGAATCTCTTCCTGCTGGCGCAGACGTTCGGCGTCTAGCCCCTCACCAGCGGTACCAGCGGGCTCCTTCCGCACCGCGCACGAAGAAGCCGACGATCCAGAGGAGCGCGACGATCACCGCGAGGATCAACAGCCACTTGACGACCCAGAAGCCCAGGAGAAGGAACGCGATCACGAGTAGCAGCACGAGCC
>VAYE01000096.1 GCA_005883235.1 Actinomycetota bacterium | reverse complement strand
AAGCGGGCGGGCGGGCGGCTGCGGCCGGCTTCGGCTTCGCGGCGGGCTTCGGGGCCGGCTTCGGCGCAGGCGCGGGCTTCGCGACGTGCTTCACAGCCGGCTTCCTCACGGCGGGCGCCGGGGCGTCCACGAGGCGGATCTCCGTCCCCTGGTAGGGCGATCCGTTCTCCGGCTCGCCGTTCTGCGCGTAGCGGCGGTTGGCGGTCAGGCGCAGGACGACGAGCGGTGCGCCGGTGTCGATCACGCGGGTCCCGGCGAGCGGCCGCTGCTCGGCGACGGTGTTCGCCGCGTAGCCGCGGACGCTGCCTTCGACGCGCCACGCGAAGCCGCCGTCCTGCAGCGTCCCCTTGGCGAAGACGTAGGCCTGGCCCGAGACGTTCGGGACGACGAGCACCGGCGGCGCGACGGGCTTCGAGGCGCTCGCGGGCTTCGAGGCGGAGATCCGCTGCTGCGCCGCGTAGGTGAAGGTCGCGGTCCCGAGCAGCAGGACGACGACGAGCACGACGACGAACGCGAGCGAGCGCGGAGCGACCGCAGCCGGACGGGGGGCCATACACGCGCGATCGGCACGTGCGCCCAAAAGATCAACCCTCTAGCGAGTGAAGCTGAGCCCTCTGCTCTGCGGCGTGCGCTGCGCCCCCGGGACGACGGCGAAGACGGCTCGCGGCGCGGCGGGAGGAGCGCCTGTCGGCTCGCCCGCAGGAGCGCCGTCAGACCAGGTGAAGGCCGTGCCCGCGAAGCTCTGGAACCACGCCATCCGCTGTGGCCACTGCGTCGGCGGCTGGAGCTGGAGGTGGAGGTGGGGCCCGCTCGCGTCGCCCGTCTGCCCGACGAGCCCGACGGGCGTTCCCGCCGAGACGGTCGAGCCGGCCTGGATCCCGGAGTCGAGGACGGCGAGATGGCAGTACGTCCACACGAGCCCGTCGCTGGTGCGCATCGTCAGGCCGATTCCGCAGCGGGCATCCGGTGTCCCCCAGGCGCGCACGATCACACCGTTCGAGAGCGCGTACAGCGGCGAGCCGAGCGGAGCCGCGATGTCGACGGCCGGATAGTCGTGGTGCGTGTGCGAGGCGAAGACGACGCCCGCGCCGCCGCCGACCGGGAAGACGTAGTGCCCGCCGTAGGTCGGGCTCGCCAGCACGGCTCGGGCTCCGGGCGTGAACGACGCCGCGCGGGAGGAGCTGCGCGCCGCGGCGAGCCGCTGCTCGGCGGCGGCGAGCCACGAGCGGGCCGACGCGACCTCGTCGAGAACCGCCTGGCGACGGACGTCGAGGAGAACGGCCTGCTTCTGCAGCGCGAGCCGATCGGAGAGGAGCGGCGCGTCGGTTGCGCGGCGCCGGAACCGTGCCTCCACGCGGGCGAGCTTCTGCGCGCGGGCGCGCGCGTCCACGAGACTCTGGTTCGCGGAGACGACCTCACGCGACGACGTCGAGAGCTGAGTCTGGAGGCGGTCGAGGCCCACGGTCGCCTGCGGGCCGCCGTCCTTGAAGAGGCGCGCCAGCGAGAGCACCTCGTCGACGTACCACTGCGCATGGTTGTACGAGAACACCGCGCGCGAGACGTCGGTCCGGCCGCCCGAGGCTGCGAGGTAGCGCGCGGCCCCGTAGATCGCGTCGGCGGCCCGCCAGGGATCGGCGATCCCGTCGCCGTCGGCGTCGACGCCCCAACGCAGCCACGTCGAGGGCATGAACTGCATCCAGCCGATCGCGCCGGCCGAGCTCGGGCCCATGTTGCGCCCGAAGTTCGACTCGACCTTGTTGATCGCCGCGAGCACCTGCCAGGGGACGCCGTACGCCGAGCCCGCGCTGCGCCAGAGCGCCTCGAGCTCCGGGTACGAGAGCTGCTGCGGCTGAGCCGGCGGCGAGCTCATGGACACGGGGACGACAATCGAGCCGGGAAGGTTCGGCACGTCGGCGCTCGGCAGGGCCGCCGGCGCCGTGGCCAGCGAGAACGTGTCGGCCTGGGCCGCTCCCGTGGCGAGTGTCGCCGCGAGCAGGAGCCCGACGACGAGGCGAAGGCGGCCGCTCACTGGACCGGGTTGACGACGCGGAGCCCACCGAGGCCCGCGTCCTCGCCCTCGGCGGGCCGCTGCGCGGCCTCGCGGGCCCGCGTGTCGGCGGCCTGCCGCTTCATGGCGTGCTCGAGGGCGACCAGGAAGTCGTGCCGGTTCGACGCCGCGTTGGCGGCGATCTCGCGCTCGACGCGCCCGGCCAGGACGAGCTCGATGAGCGCGTCCGCGAAGGTCTGCATCTGGAAGAACGAGCCCTCGGCGATCGCCTCCGGGATCTCCTCGCTCCGCGCCTCCCGGATCAGGTCGGCGATGCGGTTGTTCGTCACCATCACCTCGACGGCCGGGACACGACCGCCGTCGACACGCGGGAGGAGCCGCTGGCTGACGATGCCCTTCAGCACGCCCGCGAGAACGGAGCGGGTCTGCTGGTGCTTCGCGGGCGGGAAGAACTCGATCATCCGCCCGACGGTCTCGGCCGCGTCGACGGTATGCATCGTCGTCAGGACGAGGTGCCCTGACTCCGCCGCCTGGAGCGCGGTCTGCGCCGTCTCGGCGTCGCGGAGCTCGCCGATCAGGATCACGTCCGGGTCCTGGCGGAGCGCGCGCCGGAGCGCCTGCTCGAACGACTGCGTGTCGAGGCCGACCTCGCGCTGGCTGACGATGCAGCACTCGTCCGTGTGGAGGATCTCGATCGGGTCCTCGATCGTGACGACGTGCTGGTGCCTCGTGCGGTTGACGTGACCGATCATGGCCGCAAGGGTCGTGGTCTTCCCGGACCCGGTCGCGCCGGTGACGAGGACGAGGCCGCGCGGCTCGTCGGCGAGCTTCTCGACGCCGCCGGGCAGGTCGAGCTCGGCGAAGGTCGGCACCGTGCTCGGAATGGCGCGGAAGGCGAGCGACGTCGAGCTCCGCTGCCGGAACGCGTTGACGCGGAAGCGCGGCAGATCCTCGCTCTGGTAGGCGATGTCGAGCTCGCCGGTCTCGTGGAAGGCGGCGAGGCGGGGCGGCGCCGATGCGCCGACGAGCTGGAGGGCCACGTCGATCGACTCCGCGTCGAGCGGCGGCCAGTCCTCGAGGCGCGCGAGCGTGCCGTCGCGCCTGATCACCGGCGGTTGGCCGAGCTTCAGGTGGACGTCGCTGGCGCCCAGCTCGAGGGCGCGCCGGAGGAGGGCATTGAGATCCATCGCCGCACGACGGGGATCGGCAGGCGGCGAAGGTCTCTTTAGCTCACGGGCTAGCGTTCGCCCGATGGAAACCGACGTCGTCGTGGTCGGCGGGGGCCCGGCCGGGCTCGTGGCGGCGCGGACCGTCGCCGCGAGCGGGTTCGACGTCGTCGTCGTCGAGCGGCAGGCGTCGATCGCCGAGACCGTGCGGACGAGCGGAGCCACCGCCCCGGTCACGGTCGCGCGCTTCGGGATACCGGACGAGCTCGTCCACCGGCTGCCCCGCCTCCGGATCTCCTCGCCCGGCGCGACCGCCCGGTTCGAGTGCGGCGACGAC
>VAYE01000051.1 GCA_005883235.1 Actinomycetota bacterium | reverse complement strand
GCGTGGCGCCGGTGTAGCCCGAGGCGTGGTCGGCGTTGAACGCCTCCATGCCGGGGACGGCGGCGCGGACGTTGGCCTGCGCGGCAGAGTTGTTGGCGCGGTTCCTGAAGCTGAGGTACGAGGGGATCGCGATTGCGAGCAGGATCCCGAGGATGATGATGACGACGAGCAGCTCGATCAGGGTGAAACCGCTCTCGTCGTTCGCGAGGCGCTTCCGCAGAATGCTGGTCATGCGGTGATGCTCCTTCCGGGATGGAGTGGGTGGCGCGGATGGAATCGGCGTCCGCCCGCTGCCTGCGGAGCCCCAAACGAGTGAAATAGCCGGTCGGGCCCGGGTCCGGCTCGGCGTTAAGAAACCGCTTGGGACTGCCGATGACTCGCTCGGAGAGTTATGCCGCAGGACCTCTTGTCCATTGACGAGCTGCTCGAGCAGATGGTGGCGCGCGGCGCTTCCGATCTGCACTTGAGCGCGGGCGCGCCGCCCGCGCTACGCGTGCGCGGGAAGATTGAGCGGCTCGAGGAGCGCGGCAAGCTCATGCCGGACGACACGCAGCAGCTCCTCTACCGCATTCTCTCGAGCGAGCAGCAGAAGCGGCTCGAGATCGACCGGCAGCTCGACCTCTCCCACGCCGTTCCCGGCCTCGCCCGCTTCCGCGTCAACGTCTACTTCCAGCGCGAGTCGCTCGGCGCCGCTTTCCGCCTCATCCCCGAGCAGCTGAAGACGCTCGAGGAGCTCCACCTGCCGGGAACCCTGCACGAGTTCGCGGCCCAGCCCCGCGGGCTCGTCGTCGTGACGGGGCCGACCGGCTCCGGCAAGTCGACGACCCTCGCGGCATTGATCGACGAGATCAACCGCACGCGCGCGGAGCACATCCTGACGATCGAGGACCCGATCGAGTTCGTCCACCGGCACAAGCACTCGCTCGTCAACCAGCGCGAGATCGGGCCCGACGCGACGACCTTCGCCAACGCGCTCCGAGCCGCGTTGCGCCAGGACCCGGACGTGATCCTCCTCGGCGAGATGCGCGACCTCGAGACGATCGCCACCGCGCTCACCGCCGCGGAGACCGGCCACCTCGTCTTCGGCACGCTGCACACGCAGAGCGCCCCCGGAACCATCGACCGGATCATCGACGTCTTCCCGGCGGAGCAGCAGGAGCAGGTGCGTGTGCAGATCGCCGCCTCGCTCCAGGGCGTCGTCACGCAGACGCTGCTGCCGACGATCGACGGCGCCGGCCGCGTCCCCGCGCTCGAGATCCTCATCCCCGACGACGCGATCCGGAACCTCATCCGCCAGGGGAAGGTCGAGCAGATCTACTCCGTCATGCAGACGGCGTCGAGCCGCGGCATGCAGACGATGGAGCAGTCGCTCGCCGAGCTCACGCTGCGCGGCGTGATCACCAAGGACGTCGCCCTGGGCGCCTCGAGCCGCCGCGACCAGCTGGTCGGCTTGCTCGAGCGCGCCGGCTACGTCGACACGAGCCCGAAGGCGGAGGACGCCCCGGCTCCGCTGGCCGGCGGCCTCCGGGTCGCGGGCGCCTAGCCCATGGACTGGAAGAAGGAGATCAAGCTCTCCGACCTCGTCGGCCGCAAGCGCAAGCCCGATGCGCCGGCCGCACCGCAGCCCGCGGCGGCGGAGAAGCCGGTGCCCTTCTGGAAGAAGGAGATCTCGCTCGGCCGCAAGCCGAAAGCCGAACCGGCGACTCCGAGCGAGCCGGCCGCGCTCGCGCCGGTTGCCGACGAGGACTGGGTGCGCGAGCAGCTCGCGGCTGCCGCGGCCGCGGCCGCCGCGGAGGCGCCCACGGAGCCGCTCGCCTCACCGGTCGCTCCGCCCCCGGCCCCGGGTGTCCATCCGCCGGTCCCGGCGTCCGAGCTGCCCCCGCAGCCGAAGGAGAAGAAGGCCAAGCAGTCGGTGCTCAAGAAGGAGATCTCCTTCCGCCGCAAGCCGAAGGCTCCGAAGGAGCCGAAGGCCGCGAAGCCGCCGAAGGCCAAGCAGGTCAAGCAGCCGCTGCTCAAGCGGGAGCTCTCGTTCCGTCCGAAGCCGAAGGCCGCGAGGGCCGGCGGCCCAAAGGCCCCGCGCAAGGGGCGGGCTCCGAAGCGGCTCGTCGGCCTGAAGATCGGCGCCTCCCAGCTCGCGGCGGCCCGGGTCTCCAACAACGGCCGTGCGGAGCTCCTCCAGGTCGCCCGCGAGCCGCTCGAGCCGGGCGTCGTGGTCGGCGGCGAGCTGCGCGACCCGGACGCGCTCGCCGAGGCGCTGAAGGCGTTCTTCCGCCGGCACAAGCTGCCTCGCCGCGGCATCAGGCTCGGCATCGCCAACAACCGCATCGGCGTCCGGACGCTCAACATCGTCGGCATCAGCGACCCCAAGCAGCTCGCGAACGCGATCCGCTTCCGTGCGCAGGAGGCCTTGCCGATCCCGGTCGAGGAAGCCGTCCTCGACTACCGGATCCTGAGCGAGTGGGAGACGGACGAGGGTGAGCGCGTCTGCCGCGTCCTCCTCGTGGTCGCCTACCGCGAGCTCGTCGACCGCTACGTCGCCGCCTGCCGGAAGGCGGGCCTCGGCGTGGTGGGGATCGACCTCGAGGCCTTCGCGCTCCTGCGTTCGCTCGCGCCGCCGCGCGACGAGAGCGCCGAGGCCCCGGAGGCGGCGCTCGTCGCCGTCGCGATCGGTCACGACCGGTCGACGTTCGCCGTCTCGGACGGGCGTGTCTGCGAGTTCACCCGCGTGCTCGAGTGGGGCGGAGGCGCCCTCGACTCGGCGGTCGCTCAGGCGCTCAACCTGACCGCGCCCGAGGCGGAGCCGATCAAGCGCTCGCTCTCGCTCGGCGGCGGGCCGGCGCCCGAAGGACTCAGCGAAGACCAGGCGACGGCGGCACGGGAGGCGATGCGGCGGCAGGTGCAAACCTTTGCCCGCGAGCTCGTCGCTTCGCTCCAGTTCTACCAGAACCAGCCCGGCTCGCTGGGCATCGGCGAGATCGTGCTCACGGGCGGCACGGCGCATCTCGAAGGGCTCGCCGACGACCTCCAGCGCCTGATCGGCGTGGCCGTGCGGATCGGCGATCCCCTCGGCCGTGTGCAGGTCGCGAAGCGCTGCAAGCAGGCCGAGCCGATCGGCTCGCTCGCCGTCGCCATCGGCCTGGGGATCGAGGACTAGGTCGTGCGCGCCGTCAACCTCCTACCCCGCGACGACCGGGCGAAGCGCACGCCGGCCGAGAACGCGCCGATCTTCGCCGGGCTCGGCCTGCTGCTCGTCGTCTCGGTCGCGCTCTCGGTCATGTTCCTGAGCGCGAGCTCGTCCGTCACGTCCAAGAAGAACGCCCTCGGCGACGCCAGGGCCCGGCTTGCCGTCCTGCCCCCGCTGCCGAAGGCCGAGACCCCCGTCGAGGTCGGGCTCGCGGGCGAGCAGAAGGCGCGCGTCGCGGCCGTGACGTCGGCGCTTTCGCGTCGGGTCTCGTGGGATCGCGTCCTGCGGGAGTTCGCCACGGTCCTGCCGAGCGACGTCTGGCTCACGAGCCTCCAGGCCAAGGCTCCCTCGTCGCCGGCCTCGGCCGCCCCCGCGGCGCCGGTCGCGCCGGGCACCGCGCCGACCGGCTTCGTCATCAACGGCTACACGTACTCGCAGGACGGGGTCGCGCGCCTGCTCTCCCGCCTCGCCGTCCTGCCCGACATCGACAACGTCCAGCTCCAGACGAGCTCGTTCTCGAAGGTCGGCCGCCAGAACGTCGTCCAGTTCACGATCCTCGCCGACGTCTCGCCGCGGGGAGCCGTCTCGTGAGGACCACCAAGCGGCGCTTGCCTCTCGCGGCTCAGATCGCGCTCGTCGTCGTCGGCGTGCTCGTCCTCGGCGCTGCCGCGTACTTCGGGCTCGTCGGCCCCAAGAAGGCCGAGGCGGCTCGCCTCCAGAGCGAGGTCGACGCGACGCAGGCGCAGATCGACGACTACCAGGCCAAGAGCCTTGCCGCGAAGGGCCGGCCGAAGATCCGCAGCGCCGACCTGTTCCGGCTCGCCGAGGCGATGCCGAGCCAGGCGGACATGTCGGGCGTGCTCCTCCAGCTGAACCAGATCGCCGCCGACACCGGGATCACGTTCCAGTCGATCGCCCCCTTGAACTCGGTCCCGATCTCGGGCTACCAGGCCGTGCCGATCCGGCTCACGTTCCAGGGCAACTTCTACAGCCTCGTCGACTTCCTCTTCCGGCTGCGCAACCTCGTCGACGTCACACACGGGCAGCTCAACGCCACCGGCCGACTGTTCGCGATCGACACGCTGGACTTCGCCGAGGCGACCGCGGGCTTCCCGCAGATCTCGGCCACGCTCGTGGTCGACGCGTTCGTCTACGGAACCCTGGCGCCGGCGACGGCCACGCCGACCACGACCACCTCGACGACGGCGTCGACGACGTCCACGACGACGACCACGGCGGCTCCCTGATGGCGAAGAAGCTCGACCTGAAGGCCAAGGCCAAGCGCGACAAGATCATCGCCGCGGTCGGAGGCGTGGTCCTGCTCGGCGTGCTCGCCTTCGCGATTCCGATGACGATGAACCAGCTGAAGGCGCAGAACGCGGCACCCGCCGCCGCAGCGCCGACCCCGACGACCCCGACGACGTCCACCATCGCGGCCGACCTCGCCTCCTCGACCGCGCTCGGAACCGCCGGGCTCGGGCAGCTCACCTCCTTCAGCCGCTTCGACAGCAAGGACCCCTTCAGCCAGCAGGTCAACCCGAGCCCGGCCGCAAACGCGACCTCGCCCGGCGGCACGGGGCCCAGCCCAGCGGGCTCGGCCGGATCCGGCTCGGGGTCGTCCCCCTCCTCTCCTCCGCCGTCTCCGCGTGTCGCGCCCCCGCCGCCGAACTCGGCCGTCATCACGGTGAACAGCGGCCCGCCGCAGAAGATCTCCATCGGCCAGGACTTCCCCCTGCCTCCGTTCGACCCGCTCTTCCACCTCGTGGCCGTCTCGTGGAAGGCCGCCAAGATCTCGATCGCGGGCGGCTCGCTCTCCGACGGCAAGACGACCGTGACCGTCCGGAAGGGTCATCCGCTGACGCTCATGAACACGGCCGACGGCACGCAGTACGAGCTGCGGCTCCTCTGGACGGGAACCGGCGTCCCGCCGGCGAGCATCCTCCCGCCGACTCCGAGCGCGGGCTCGCCGGCCGCCACGACGCCCGCCGCCGCGACGCCGCCGACCGGGGTGACCGTCACCACGCCGACCACCGCGACGACGACCACGGCGACGCCCTGACGTGGGCAAGCTCGTCCTCGTCGGAGCACTGCTCGTCGCGTTCCTCGCGTACGCCCTCCACCCGCACGGCGCGAGCGCCGCGAAGGTGGCGAGCTGCCTCGAGAAAAGGGGAGCGACCGTCAACCGCTCCAGGTTCTTCGAGGACGTGCTCGGGACGACCGGGGACGGCCAGCAGCTACCCGAGAGCATGCAGAGGAAGCTGCAGGACATCGACAAGCACCTCTACGACGTGACGATCGCCGAGGACTCCGGCTGGCTGATGGACACGAAGCAAGCCCATCAGGAGGCGCGCATGGAAGCGGCGGCCGCGGCCCAGGGGATCGACATCACCGCTCAGGGCCACGGCACGGTGGTCATGCTCTGGAGCGGCGGCCCCTCCTCCGCCTCACGGGCCGCCCTCGACCGCTGCTTCTAGCTGCCGGTCGAGAGGTCGAAGGTCGACTGCTCGCGCGCGTACGTCGGGTACGGCGAGATCGTCCCGCGGACGACGACGGTCACGAGCTTGAGCTGGCGCCCGTTCGGGGGCGTCGTCAGGGTGACGTAGCTGTCGAGGCGGTAGTTGTGACGGTCGGCGCCGGTGACGTTTCGGCTCGGGACGCACTCCGGCGGCAGGGCTCCGCAGTCGGTCGACGTGGTGACGTCGTTGGCGATGTTCCCGCCCAGCACCGAGTCGTTCTTGTAGGTCGAGTCGGCGTTGGTGACCGAGCTGGCGTCGAGCACGATCGCCGCGTAGGTGAGCGCCCGATAGCGCTCCATCTGGGCGTCCGCGAGCGCCGCGGCGGTGGACGTGCGGCTCGCCCGCTGCAGGGCGACCTGGCCCGAGTTGAAGGCCGCCACGAGGGCGAGGATGCCGATGCTGAGCATCGTCATCGCCATCAGGAGCTCGAGCAGGCCGAAACCCTTCTCGCCGCGCAGCCGCGTGAGCACGGAAGCGCTATCGGCACGCGCGCGTGTTACCTCAAGCGCGCCGATCCCCCTGCCGATAGCTGGCTCAGCGTGGCGGCCTACGCATACACGGCGATCAACGCCCAAGGGCTCGAGCACTCGGGCGAGGTCCACGCGCCGGATCCGAAGGGCGCGCGGGAGCAGCTCCGCATCCGCGGCTTGCTCCCGCAGACCCTCGCCGAGCTCCCGGCGAGCGGCGAGGAGAGCGTCCGCACGACCTTCAAGAAGATCAAGCCGAAGTCGCTGCAGATCTTCTCGCGCCAGTTCGCCACGATGATCGAGGCGGGCCTGAACGTCGTAAGCGCCCTCGTCATCCTCGAGGAGCAGACGGAGGACGCCTACCTCGGTGCGATCATCCACGAGCTCCGCGCAGACGTCGAAGGCGGCCTTCTCCTCTCGGAGGCGATGGGGCGCCACCCGAAGGTCTTCAGCCGCCTGTACGTCGCGATGGTCGAGGCCGGCGAGGCCGCGGGAATCCTCGACACCGTCCTCGACCGCGTCGCCTTTCAGATCGAGAAGGAGACCCAGATCAGGCGCCGAGTGAAGGGCGCGATGATCTACCCGACGGTGGTCATGGTCTTCGCGACCCTCGTCCTGATCGGGATGCTGCTCTTCCTCGTCCCGGTCTTCGTGAAGATCTTCGCCGAGCTCGGCGGCCAGCTCCCGAAGCTCACCCAGATCGTGGTCGGCGTCTCGAACGCGTTGCGGAGCGACTGGTACATCATCTTCCCCCTCGCGATCGCCGCGGTGTTCGGGATCCGCAAGCTGAAGCGGACCGAGAAGGGCAGGCAGGTCTGGGACCGGACGAAGCTGCGAATCCCGATGCGGATCGGCGACACCGTCCGCAAGGTGACGATGGCGCGCTTCTCGCGGACGCTCTCGACCCTCGTCGCGGCCGGCGTCGACATCATCAAGGCGCTCGAGATCACCGGCCAGACGGCCGGGAACTGGGTCGTGGAAGAGGCGCTCTCCGACGTGCGGGAGAAGGTGCACCAGGGCGTCCCGATCGCCCAGCCGCTCATCGACAGCGACGTGTTCCCGCCGATGGTCAGCCAGATGGTGAAGATCGGCGAGGAGACCGGCGAGCTCGAGAAGATGCTCGGGAAGATCGCCGACTTCTACGAGGACGAGGTCGACGCCGCGGTCCAGTCCCTGACGTCGATCATCGAGCCGCTGATGATGATCGCCGTGGGCATGATGGTCGGCGTGATCATCATCTCCATGTACCTGCCGATGTTCAAGCTGCTCACGCTCGTCAAGTAACCCTCACTGCAGGATGTTCACGGCGCGCGCGGCCACGATCACGGCGAGCAGCAGCCCCGCCGTCGACTCGACGAGCATCGCCATCTTCGCCCACCGGCTCAGCGGCATCGTGTCGGTCGGGCTGAACGCGGTCGCGTTCGTGAACGAGACGTAGAGGTAGTCGATGAAGTTCGGCCGCCAGCCCGGCTCGGCGATCTCCGGCGTGGCCTGCTGCGGGAAGAGGAAGTCGGGCTTGACCTCCTCGGCTCGGCACCGGGCGTGCGGCCCGCCCGAGTCCAGCTCCCAGAACCAGAGGGCGAACACGAGCACGTTCATCGACCACATGTGGATCGCCGCCCGCAGCAGCTGGCGCGCGACCGTCTTCTCGCCCGTGATGAGGATGTGGACGAGCAGCACGATCGCGGCCGCGTTCGCCGCGCTCATCAGCGCGATCACGGCGAGCGACGCGACTCTTCGACCGATCCGGAACGCGCCCGTGCGCCGAAGAACGGCCGGGACCCGGCGCGGCACGCTGCTCAGTGCCAGCGGAACGAGCAGCACGACGGCAAGCGTGGGAACGACCCACCGCACGACGCCGAAGGCGGCTGTGGAGGAGGCCGCGAAACGGGTCGGCAGGGTGGCGTACAGCCCGGCGGCGGTCAGGACGGCGAGAATCGGCGGCCACGGGGACTCGCCGAGCTCCGCCTCCGAGACGAGCGGAAGACGGGAGGCCTGGAGGTACTCGGGAACGTGCGGTCGCCGCACGGGGCTGCGCGCCATGGCCGGTCGCTGCGAGGGTAGCTCGTGGGACCGGGGAGCCGAAAGATGAGCCGGTTGGCCCATTGCACGCCGTGCCCACCGTGTCGAAGCTTGCGGGGTGGGAACCTTCGGTGCGCTTCTCGTCGCGTGGTCGCTCGTGCCGCTCGTCCTGATGACGGTCGCGACCGCCGCAGCGCCCTACCTCAAGGATCGAGAGTAGGACCGGGGAGCGGGCCGCGGGCGGCCCACTCCCCTGAGATCCGTCTCTACCGCGCCCTCGCCGGCGCCGCGGCGGCGTCGGCCGGACGCGCTCGCGCGGTGATCGGACGCGCGATGTCCTCGAGCGAGCGCCGCTCCGCGGCCACGGCCAGGAAGACGGCGACGAGGCCGGCGCCGATCATCAGCGCTGCGCCGAGCAGGTAGCCGTAGTCGACGTTCGTCCGGCTCTTCGTGGCGATCAGCGCGCCGAAGAGAGTCGGCGAGAGAATCGCGAAGCCCGTGCCGACGGAGTAGAAGAGGGCGATCGCCATCGCCCGCACCTCCATCGGGAAGAGCTCCGAGACGGTCAGGTACGCCGCGCTGGCCCCGGCGGACGCGAAGAAGAAGATCACCGACCAGCAGATCGTCATCGTCGTCGCACTGACCGCGTGGTGGACGAAGAGCTGGCCCGTGACGATCAGCAGGACGCCCGAGGTGATGTAGGTGAACGAGATCATCGCCTTGCGGCCGATCGTGTCGAAGAGCGGCCCGAGCAAGAGCGGCCCGAAGAAGTTGCCGACCGCGAAGGGGATGAGGAACAGGCCGGCCTTCGTCGCCGAGACGTTGAAGAAATTCGTCAGGACGAGGGTGTAGGTGAAGAAGATCGCGTTGTAGAGGAACGCCTGCCCGGTCATCAGCGAGAGTCCGAGGACGCCGCGGGCCGGATATTCCTTGATCACGTACTTGGCGATCGAGACGAAGCCGATGTGCTCGCGTTGCTCGACCTCCAGCGGCGCGTTCTCGGGGTCGGGCAGTGGGCCCGCGGTCTTCTCGACCTCGGCCTCGATCTCGCGGACGACCTCTTCCGCCTCCTCGGCGCGGCCGTGCGTGAGGAGCCAGCGCGGGCTCTCGGGGATGAACCTGCGGATGGCGAGGATGCAGAGCGCGAGCGTCGCGCCGATGCCGAACCCGAGCCGCCAGCCGATCGACGCGCTCATCCAGTTCAGCAGCGCGTACGAGGCGAGCGCCGAGCCGGCGGCGCCGACCCACCACGAGCCGTTGATCGCAAGCGCGACGCGCCCCCGCACGCGCGCGGGGATGAGCTCGTCGATCGCGGAGTTGATCGCCGCGTACTCGCCGCCGATGCCCGACCCTGCGAGGACGCGGAACGCGGCGAAGCTCGCGAAGTTCCACGAGAAAGCGGTCGCGACCGTGAAGAGCAGGTACACGCCGAGCGTGACCATGAAGAGCTTCTTCCGGCCGACGCGGTCGGTCAGGTAGCCGAAGAGGAGCGCACCGCCGACGGCCCCCGCCAGGTAGAAGGTGCCGGCCGAGGATGCCTGGTGCGTCGTCAGGTGCAGCGTGTTCTTGCTGGTGAGCGCGCTCGCGATCGAGCCGACCAGGGTCACCTCGAAGCCGTCCAGGATCCACGTGATCCCGAGGCCGATCACGACGAGCCAGTGCCAGCGACTCCACGGCAAGCGGTCGAGTCGCTTCGGGATGTTGGTCTTGACGGCCCGCCCGGTGGAGCCGAGCTCACCCGTCGCTGCTGCTGCGCTCACGGCGTCCCCCTCCTCGTCCAAAGTCCAGGTGTTGGGACAACGGCGATCCGGCTCGGAAGGTTGCGACGAGCCGTTGCTACACTCGTCCACGCCTTCGGCGGCGTAGCTCAGCGGTTAGAGCGGCGGACTCATAACCCGCAGGTCGGTGGTTCGAATCCACCCGCCGCTATCTCGCTACGCCTGCAAAACTAGGAACGGAAGAAAGATGGCAACCGGAGTACGAGTCGCGATCACCCTCGCTTGCACCGAGTGCAAGCGCCGCAACTACCAGACGCAGAAGTCGAAGCGAAACTCGCCCGACCGGGTCGAGTTCCGCAAGTACTGCCGCTGGTGCGGTCGCCACACCGCGCATCGGGAGACTCGCTGATGGCCAGGCAGACTCGACAGCAGCGCCGCGCTCGGCGTGCCCAGCAGCAGCCCGCCGGCGACTCGAAGATGGTCCAGCGCGCTCGCGCGCGTCAAGCTCAGGTCCGGCCCGGCGCGACACCGCCGAAGAGCCAGGGCGGGCAGCGCCGCACACCGGGCGGAGGCGCCCGCCGTTTCATCGCCGAGTCGTGGGGCGAGCTCAAGAAGGTCGAATGGCCGCGCCAGCCGCAGGTGATCCAGGGGACGGCGGTCGTGCTGATCGCCTGCCTGATCGTCGGGGTCTACCTCTACGCGAACGACCTGATCTGGAAGCGCGTCGTCCAGAACGTCTTCCTCGGGCAGTAGGGGCCTTTCGATGTTCCGCTGGTACGTCATCAACACCTACTCCGGTCACGAGAACAAGGTGAAGGCCAACCTCGAGCACCGGATCGTCTCGATGAACCAGGCGCCGCGGTTCCGCCGCGTCGTCGTGCCGACCGAGCAGGTGATCGAGACGAAGGACGGCCAGAAGGTGCAGGCCGAGAAGCGCGTCCTGCCCGGCTACGTGCTCGTGAACATGGACCTGAACG
>VAYE01000095.1 GCA_005883235.1 Actinomycetota bacterium | reverse complement strand
CACCGTCGCGGCCAAGCAGCGCTGGCGCGCCGGGACACCGGTGCCGATCACCGTCCGGCTGCCCTCGGGCGGCGGCTTCTCCGGCGGCCCGTTCCACTCGCAGAACCCGGAGAGCTCCTTCGCGCACATCCCGGGGCTCAAGTGCGTGTGCCCCGCGACGCCCGAGGACGCGAAGGGCCTGATCGCGAGCGCGATCCAGGATCCGAACCCAGTCCTCTTCTTCGAGTACGAGCACCTCTACCGCCGCATCAAGGCCGACGTCCCGGACGAGCGGATCGAGGTCCCGATCGGGAAGGCACGCATCCATCAGGAAGGGGACGACCTGAGCGTCGTCACCTGGGGCGCGATGGTCTACACCGCCGAGGAGGCCGCGCAGGAGCTGGCCGAAGAGGACGTGTCGGTGGAGATCGTCGACCTGCGCTCGGTCATGCCCTGGGACAAGGCCGCGGTGCTCGAGAGCGTCCGCAAGACTTCGAAGGTGCTCGTCCTCCACGAGGACACGCGCACCGGCGGCTTCGGCGCGGAGATCGCCGCGACGATCGCCGAGGAGGCCTTCGAGGACCTCGACGCGCCGGTGAAGCGGATCGCCGCGCCGGACACGCCCGTGCCCTTCTCGCCGGCGCTCGAGAAGGCGTTCATCCCGCAGGTCGCCGACGTGGCGGCAGGGCTCAGAGAGCTCGCCGAGTACTAGGAGGGATTGGTGAAACGGTTTCTGTCGACCGGTCATTTCAGACGGACGTGCGGGGGACCCGCACGTCCTGAAGTCGGCACCGCAAGCGGCGCCTAGGAGGGATCGTGGCCACAACGCAAGCCATCGACGTCGTGATGCCACAGATGGGCGTCTCGGTCTCCGAGGGGACGATCACGAAGTGGCTGAAGCAGGAGGGGGAGAGCGTCGCCGCCGACGAGGCGCTGCTCGAGATCTCGACCGACAAGGTCGACACCGAGGTGCCGAGCCCGGGGGAGGGCGTCCTCCAGCAGATCCTCGTCCAGGAGGGCGAGACCGTCGACGTCGGGACCAAGCTCGCCGTCATCGCGCCTGCGGGCACCGACGGCGCTCAGGCTGCGCCGGAGGCCCCACCGGCCGAGGAGGAGGAGGCGGAGGAGGCGCCGCCCGAGCCGGCGACCCAGGCCGCGGCCGACGAGTCGATGGCCGCGGCGAGCGAGGGCGTCGGGGACATCGCTCCCTCTGCGCCGTCCGCCCCCGCGCCGACCGACAACGGCAAGACCTTCGTCTCCCCGGTCGTCGCCCGGATCGCCTCCGAGCACGGCGTCGACCCGAATCAGGTGCAGGGAACCGGCCGCGGCGGCCGCGTGACGAAGAAGGACATCCTGGACTTCATCGAGTCCGGCGCGCCGGCGCCTGCCGAAGCGCCAGAAGAGGCTCCGCCCGTAGAGAAGCCCGCCGCGCCGGCCCCTCCGAAGGCCGAACCCGTGACCGTCGAGGCCGGCTCTCTCCAACCAGGCGAGACCTTCGAGCCCGTGAACGCGATGCGCCGCGGGATCGCGGAGCACATGCGCCGCTCGCTCGACACCGCAGCCCACGTCACGAGCGCGATCGAGGTCGACATGTCGAGGGTGGTCGCGATCCGCGCGAAGGTCAAGAAGGAGTTCCAGGCCTCGTACGGGGTCAACCCGACGTACCTCGCGTTCGTCGCCCGCGCCACTGTCGAGACGTTGCGGGACTACCCGTGGATCAACGGTGAGCTCCGTGGCGAGCAGATCGTGACGCGGAATTACGTCAACCTCGGCTTCGCGGTCGAGCTCGCCGACGGGAAGGGGCTCATCGTCCCGGTGCTGAAGAACGCCGAGACGCTGAACCTGCTCGGGATCGCCAAGGGCGTCACCGACCTCGCCCAGCGCGCGCGCGACAAGAAGCTCCTGCCGGAGGACGTGCAGGGCGGCACGTTCACGATCACGAACCCCGGCGGCTACGGCACGTTCCACGGGACGCCGATCATCAGCCGGCCGCAGGCGGCGATCCTCGGCACCTACGCGGTCGTCAAGCGGCCGTGGGTGGTGCAGGACGAGCAGGAGCAGGACGTGATCGCGATCCGGCCGATCATGAACCTGACGCTGACGTACGACCACCGGCTGGTCGACGGCGCGCTCGCGGGCCGCTTCCTTCGCGACATGCGCGAGAAGCTCGAGAGCTGGGGCGAGGACAAGTACTAGACCTGTACGTCGTGTACCAGGACCGCGGTGGGCCGTGGGACTGGTCGCGTGACATGCGCGAGCAGGTGCTCTGGGAGGAGCACGCTCTCTTCATGGATCGTCTCGTCGAGACCGGCTTCGTCGTCCTCGGCGGACCGCTCCCCGGCGGCCGGCGCGTGCGGCTGATCGTGTCCGCCGAGAGCGAGGACGCGATCCACTCGAGGCTCGCTGACGATCCGTGGGTCGCGAACGGGCTGCTGACCACGGCGAGCGTGGAGCGCTGGACCGTGCTCCTCGACGGCCGCCGAACGTAGACTCGGTGGCCGTGAGCGCGGGTGCCTACCTCATGAATCTGGGCGTCACGCCGTACGAGGAGGCGTGGGATCTCCAGCGCTCGCTCGCCGCGGCCGTCGGGCAGGGCGCAATGCCGGAGACGATCGTGCTCCTCGAGCACACGCCCGTCGTAACGCTCGGCCGCCGCGCGGAGGAAGGCGAGCTGCACATCCCGCCCGGCGCCGAGGTCGACATCGTCGAGACCGACCGCGGCGGAAAATCGACCTACCACGCCCCCGGGCAACTCGTCTGCTACCCCATCCTCGATCTCACGCGCCACAGCACCGACGTGAAGCGCTACTGCCGCGACCTGGAGGAGGCGCTCATCCGGACGCTCGCGCCTCTCGGCCTCGCGGCGAACCGCATCGAAGGCCTGACGGGCATCTGGCTCGAGCGGCCGCCGCGCAAGATCGCCTCGATCGGGATCCACGTGGCGAAGTGGGTCACGACGCACGGCTACGCCCTCAACGTCGATCTCGACCCGGCGCCGTTCACGCACTGGATCACCGCCTGCGGGCTCGAGGACGCCCAGTTCACGACGATCGCGCGCGAGCTCGGCCGTCCGGTGCCGGTCGACGAGGTTCGGCCGCACGCCGCCGCCGCGCTCGCCGAGGTCTTCGACCTCGAGCTGGAGGAGCTCCCGGCCGACGACGGCGTGGGCCTCTGGCCGCAGCGGCTGCACGCCAGGCTGGCGACGACGCCGTAGCGAGCGCCCGAACGCCCCTTGCAACAGACTGTTGCAAGGTGGGGCGACGCTCGGCCCCTCACGGTGCGAGGGCTTCGAGGAGCGCTTCCGGCGGCCGCGTTCGAAGTACGACGTCGAGGAGGGCGGCTCCGACTTCCCAACCCCGAGCTCGCGTACGAAGCGCGTGGACGACGACCCGCGTCTGCTCGTA
>VAYE01000132.1 GCA_005883235.1 Actinomycetota bacterium | reverse complement strand
AGATGGCCAGCTTTTACGCGGCGATGGCCGGGCGCCCCCGGCTGAGTGCGAGAGACAGTCTCGCGAGCATCACAAGGTCGGCGTGATGCCGAACTCGCGCTCGACGGCTAGCACGACCACGGTCGAGCCGTCTCCACTCGTCGGAGCCGTAGGGATTCGGTCACTAGACGGTCCTCGAGCGCCGCCGCCCGGTTCCGCTCGAGAGCTTGCGACTGAGGCACCGCTCGCGGTGCCGCCATCAGGACGTGCAGACCTCGCCTGTGCGTCCGTCTGAAACGACCGGTCGACCCGCTCCTAGACGGTCCTCGAGCGGAACCGCCGCCCGGTTCCGCTCGAGAGCTTGCGATGGAGGGAGGAGGCCTTGAGGTAGGGGGCCTCTGCTTCCGGTTGGCCCCCGCCGCATCGGGGCCGCCCGGAGATCGCATCTTTCGCGTCGCCCCCGCCGCATCGGGGCCTCCGCGTTTGCAGTCGGAGTATCGCTCGGAAGGCCTCGCTTCATCCATCACCCGTTCTCGGTTGACTGCTCTGCTTCACCATTCCCGCGGCGCGCGAGTGCCGGCGGGTCGACCGGTCATTTCAGACGGACGTACGGGCAAAGCCCGCACGTCCTGACGCTCGGCACCGCAAGCGGCGCCGAGGGGTCGCAGTAGAGTGGGCGCGGAATGGCGAACCGGTTCCTGGAGCGCCTCGGGAGCGGCCCGCCGATCGTTGCCGACGGCGGGATGGGCGCGCTCGTCTCGAGCGCCGTCCCGCGTTTGCGCTGCCCCGAGGAGGCGAACCTCCGCGCACCCGACGCCGTCGTCTCGCTCCACGTCGGCTTCATCAACGCCGGCGCCGAGCTGATCGAGACGAACACGTTCGGCGCCAACCGCCGGAAGCTGGCGACGTACTTCCTCGAGGACGAGTTCGAGCGGATCAACTCGACGGCGGTCAAGCTCGCGCGCGACGCGCGTGAGGTGACGGGACGCGAGGTCTTCGTCGCGGGCTCGATCGGCCCGCTCGGGGAGGTGATCGAGACGTTCTACGACCTCGACGAGCTCGTCGACGCGATCGAGGCGGTCAAGTCGGTCTCGAGCCTCCCCATCGTCGCGCTCCTGACCTTCGACGAGGGCGCCGAGACACTTTCGGGCGTGACCGCGCGGGACGCGGCCGAGCGCCTCGCGGAGCTGGACGTCGCCGCGATCGGCGCGAATCACGGCGCCGGTCTTCTCGCCGCGCTGGCCGCGCTCGAGCAGTTCCAGACCGACGGCCTGCCCCTCGCCGCCCTCCCCAACATCGGCCTCGCGAGCCTCTCCGGAGGGCGCGTGATCTTCCCGCACGCGACACCGGACTACTTCGCCGAGTTCGCCGCGCACGCCCGCGATCTCGGTGCACGCGTCATCGGCGGCTGCTGCGGGACGACGCCGACGGAGATCGCAGCCATCCGCACGGCGCTCGAGGAGGAGCGCGAGCCGCGGGCCGCGCTCCACTTCGAGGAGCGGGAGCTCGTCGTCTCGCTCGGCGAGGAGCAGGGCGAGACGCGGCTCGCGCAGGCCCTCCGCGAGGGCAAGTGGGTGGTCTCGGCCCAGCTCGACCCGCCGCTCGGCTCCAACGTGGGCGGCCTGATCGAGATCTCACGAGCACTCGAGGAGTCGGGCGAGGTCGGCTTCGTCGACCTGAACGACAACGCGGGCGCTCGGGCCGGGATGAGCGCGCTGATGGCCTCGGCGGCGATCGAGCGCGCCTGCGGCATCGAGACCATCCCGCACCTGACCACGCGGGACACGACCGTGATGGGCCTCGAGTCGATGCTCTTCGGCGCGCAGGCCGAGGGCATCCGCAACGTCCTCGCGGTCACGGGCGATCCCCCGGAGGTCGGCGACTACCCGGGCTCGAAGGGGATCTACGAGATCGACTCGATCGGGCTCACGCAGCTGATGGCGAGCCTGAACCGAGGCGAGGACGTGAACGGCCGGCCGATCGACGCGCCGACCTCGTTCTACATCGGGGTCGCCGTCAATCCCTCCGCCGACGACCTCGACTTCGAGCTCGACCGGTTCGAGCAGAAGATCGAGGCCGGCGCGAAGTTCGCGATGACGCAGCTCGTCTTCGACCTCGAGTACCTCGACCGCTTCCTCGACCGGCTTGGTGGATCCGCGCCACTCCCGCTCCTCCTCGGCGTCTGCCCGCTGTGGAGCTACCGGCTGGCGCTCCGCTTCCACAACGAGCTGCCGGGAATCATCGTCCCCGAGCCGCTCCAGGACGCGCTCCGCGACGCCGGCGCGGACGCGGCCGACGTCGGCATGGAGCACGCGAAACGGCTCCTCCGCGAGGCGCGCGACCGCGTCGCCGGGGTCTACCTCGTCGTCCCGTACCGTCAGCCGCTGCGGGTGCTCGAGCTCCTAGCCTGAGCAGGGGCCCGTGGAGACCGGGCCGCGAGCGCCCGCGAGAGCTAGGCGGACGGCGCTCGAAGGGACGCCGTAGCCGCCGGTCGAGCCGACGCGGGCGGCGAAGATGGTCGTCTGGACGTGCCCGGAGGCATCAACCGCCGGGCCGCCTGAGTCGCCGTGGCGTACGACGCCGCGGATGCTCGTGATGGTGCGGGTCACCGGCCCGCGTCCGTAGGCGTCCTGGCTCAGGACCGTCGCCGTCCGGCCGATCCGTCCGGGCTTGGCGTCGAAGGGCCCGTCGCCGGGGTACCCGAGAATCGCCACCGCGGCGCCCGGGACGGGGTCGACGAGGCGGAGCGGACCCACGGAGAGCCCCGGCACGCGGAGGACGGCCACGTCGTTCCGCGCGTCGACCGCGACGGGCGTGGCGTGGAGGGCGGAGCTCGATCTGGGCACGTCGACCGAGGTGTCGTGCTCGCCGGCCACGACGTGCGCGGCCGTGACGACGAGCTCGGCCCGGGCGACCCACCCCGAGCCTTCGACCGCGAGCCCGCACGCCGTCCCGAGCACGCGCACGACGCTCGGCGCGGCCGCGCGCACGCCGGACCGCCGCAGGACGCTCGGGTCGGGCGGCTGGGTGGGAACGGCCGGTCCCGCGAGGCCCGGAAACGGGTCGACCCGGGCGAGCGCGTTCAGGACCGACCGCGGCGAGACGATCGAGTTCAGGCGCCGCAGCACGAGCGAGCGCTGCGCGGCCTGCCGCAGCTGCGTCTGGCCCGGGAGCTGCAGCGCCATCGCACCGAGCACCCACACGACGGTCAGCCCGATGAGAACGCCCGCGATGACGCCTGCGACCGAATCGAGCTCGCGCAGAAACCGCCGCTCACGGCGGCGGAGAGCAGCGCCGAGCGTGCTGGCGGCCAGCTCGAAGGCGAGCGCGAAGGCGATCGCGCCGGCGAGCGCAATCGCGGGCGCGTAGGGCGAGCTGGAGCCGCGCGCGAGCAGGTACGGCGCGAGCCGCCCGCCGATCACCGCCCCGAGCACGAGCCCTGCGAGCGAGAGGCTGCTCCAGACGAAGCCCTGCAATGCCCCGCCGAGCGCTGCCACCACGACGAGCGTCAGCGCTAGCCAGTCGACCGCAGTCATTCGTCTAGGCTAGACACAGTGGAAGGACCGGAGCTGCAGGAGTTCATCGACCGCTACAACGCGGCCTGGAACGACCACGACGTCGAGGCGATCGTCTCGATGCACACCGAGGACTCGGTGTTCGAGAACCACGTCACGGGCGACGTCAACGTGGGCCAAGAGCAGATCGGCCGCGCGATCTCCGGCATCTTCGCGGTCTTCCCGGATCTCTCGTTCGAGACACGGCGCGCCTACGTCCGGGACGACCTCGTCGTGCAGGAGTGGACGGCGCGCGGGACGCAGGAGGGGCCGATGACCCGCTCCGGGATCGAGGTTCCGCCCACCGGCAAGAAGGTCGAGTACAAGGGGATGGACGTGATCCCGATTCGCGACGGCCTGGTCGCGCGCAAGGACGTCTACTCGGACTCGATCACCCTGATGCGCCAGCTCGGCCTGAACTCGATCTAGCTACACTGGGCCGTCCCCGGGGGCGTAGTTCAGTTGGTTAGAACGCCGGCCTGTCACGCCGGAGGTCGCGGGTTCGAGTCCCGTCGCTCCCGTCAAAGTCTCTGCAAATTGGCATGTTGTGTTGCCGGGACGGGCACAAACGACCGCCGGCCTTCCGATCCATCCCCGCATTTATCCCGCGGGGCCTGTGGAGTGCGGACATGGCCACGTAAAGTGCTGTAAATCACGAGTTTCTGTTGCCAACTCAGGCGTAACACGGGGCCGGGTCGGTGAGTCATCCCGCGCAGATCCCGCACGGGAATCGCCGCACGGGCGCCGCCCAAAGCCGGTAATCCCCGCAACCCATAGCGCCGGCCGATGCGACCAACGTTCGTAGTCGACGTAGCCGAAGTTCATGATGAACTACCCGGTGCTCGCAGGCGCGAGACGAGTGTCGGTTTCATCGAGCTCAGCCTCCCGAACCACGAACGGATAACACGACGAGGCGCCCTGAGCCTTCGACGCGGCTCAACTCGAGAAGTTGGGGGTCTAGAACAGCGCGCGCTGCGCGACGGATATGCGCAAATCCTCGCCCACTCGGGAGCAGGCCGGCTACTTGATGAACGGCTTCGTCGTAAAAACCAGCTTCCGCCCGATGCACTTGTCTGCAACCGCCCTGAACGTCAGGCGTCTACCGGCAACCCTGTACGTGTAGACCCCGTTCCCCTCGGCAGCGCTGCACGCGTACGAGCCAGAGCGATCGCTGA
>VAYE01000131.1 GCA_005883235.1 Actinomycetota bacterium | reverse complement strand
TCGGCTGGTGGCACGGCGCCGAGGCGCTGCGGATCCTCGTCGCAGCCGACCAGAAGGCGCAGCGCGTCTGGGGGATCGGTCACCGGAGCGAGGCCGTCGCGCGGCGTGCTCTCGTCGACGTGAAGCGGAGGTCGCGATGAGGCTCCCGATCGCCAGCGAGCGCGCGTACACGCTGATCGAGATGCTCACCGTCCTGGTCATCTTCGGGACGGTCATGACCGCCCTGATGGCGCTCTTCGTCCAGGGGACGAACGCCGAGCTCGACATGAACAACCGCTTCCAAGCGCAGCAGGACGCCCGCCTCGCGCTCGACAAGATCCGCCGCGAGGCCCACTGCGCGAGCGCGGTCACCGTCGCGTCCACGTCCTCGGTGACGCTCAGCCTGCCCGCGTACTGCCCGACCGGGAACGGCTCGGTCACGTGGTGCACCGTCTCGCTCGGGACGAGCCGGTATGGGCTCTACCGCAAGACGGGCGCCACATGCGACTCGACCGGCATCCGCTGGGCCGACCACCTCACCACGGCGAACGTCTTCACGTACGCCGCTCAGAGCCCGACGAGCCTGGCGAAGCTGAGCGTCGACTTCCCGATCAACGTGAAGCCGTCGCGGACCGTCGACACCTACGAGCTAAAGGACGACATCGTGCTGCGGAACAGCCTGCGCCAATGACCCGGCGACTCCTCGAGCGGCTTCGTCACGGCGAGCGCGGGTTCGTCCTCCCGCTCGCCCTCGGAATCCTCGTCGCCCTGACGATCTCCGTGACGACGGCGATCTACTACACGACCCAGAACCAGCGGAGCTCGGGCTACAGCAAGGGCAAGCAGGTCGCTCTGACGCTGGCCGAAGCCGGCATGAACAACGCGATGGCGGTTCTGAACCAGCCGACGAACAACGCGCTCAAGCAGACGACGCTGCCGGCGTGCACGGGCGCGCAGGCGACCTGGAACCGAACCGACCTGGACGGCGGCTACACCTTGTGGTGCGGCACGCTCGACCTGAGCAACAGCTGGCGTCACCCCGACCGTGACCCAGCCGCTGAACAACCAGGCCTGGAACTACATGTTCGCGACGCGTACCGGCAACACGTGCGACGAGACGCTGAACAACAACGTCTCGGGCGGCTCCCGGATGTACGTCAACGGCAACCTGTGCCTCTCGAACAACGTGACCATGTCGCCGAGCGCCTTGATCGTGAAGGGGAACCTCGACCTGAGCAACAACGCCGCGGTCGGAGCCTCGACGAGCATGGCGACGCGCGTCGAGACCTATGTCGGCGGCCAGTGCCGGTACGCCGGCGGCGCGTGGGCGAACCCGTGCAGCGGCGACCAGGACGCGCGGCACCTCTACTCGAAGATGAACCCACCGAGCTACGTCGTCGGCGTGAGCACCTCGCCCCCGGTGTTCGCTGCGCCGGCCGCAGACTTCGCGACCTGGTACAGCGACGCGATACCGGGGCCGAACCAGGCCTGCACGACCGCCTCGACGTCGCCGAACACGCCGCCCGTCTTCGACACGCTCACCGCCGGCTCGCCGCCCGCCTTCATCCGCGACAACAACAATCCGGTCCAGGATCTGACGCCGAACCACGACTACACGTGCCGCGTCGGCCCGGCCGCGAACCCCGACGGCGAGCTCTCGTGGAACAACACGACGAAGACGCTCACCGTCCGGGGAACCATCTACATCGACGGAAGCGCGACCGTCGAAGGGTCGCTTGACCAGTACAACGGGCAGGCGGCGATCTACCTCTCCGGCACGCTCTACATCAGCGGGAAGCTCTGCGGCGGCGTCTCCGGCGGGAACTGCGACTTCGCGTCGTGGGACCCGAACACGGAGATGCTGACGTTCGTCGCGAACGGGATCGGACCCAACGGCTCGGTGCCGAACGGCGACTCGATCTTCCTCGCCAACAACTCGAGCTTCCAGGGCGCGCTCTACGCGACGGGGAACCTCGACTACGGCAACAACTCGTACTCGGACGGCCCGATGGTAGGGAGCCAGATCATCCTCTCGAACAACGTGAGCACCCAGTCCTTCGGGACGGTCACGACCGTTCCGGTCGGCCAGCCGGGCAACCCGGAGGTCTTCGCGCAGCCGAACCCGCCGCAGCGCTTCAGCGGCTGATCCGACCCGGCTCGCCGGGGTCGAGGCTCATGTTCAACCCGCCGTCCAGCGGTGCCGATAGGGAAGCATGGGCTTCGCCCTCGTCGCCTTCTTCCCCGGCCTCGCTCTGGGGAGCTTCCTGAACGTCGTCGCGGCCCGCGTGCCGCTGCGGCGATCCATCGTGCGACCCGCCTCCGCGTGCATGGCGTGCAAGGTGCCGATCGCGCCGCGCGACAACATCCCGCTGTTCTCGTACCTGCGGCTCGGCGGACGCTGCCGTGTCTGCGCCGTCCGGATCCCGCTCCGCTATCCGGCCGTCGAGCTTGCAACCGGCCTCCTGCTCGCGGGCTGCGCCGTGCGCTTCGGCGTGACCTGGGACACCCTCGTTGCGGCCTTTATCTGCGCTGTGCTCGTCGCGATCTCGGCGACGGACCTCGAGCACCGGATCGTCCCGAACCGGATCGTCGTCCCGGCCGCGGCCGTCGTCCTCGCGGCCCAGACGGCGCTCCATCCGAGCCCCGAATGGGCGATCGGAGCCCTCGGCGCCTCGGGGTTCCTCCTGCTGGCCGCGCTCGCGTACCCGGCCGGGATGGGCATGGGTGACGTGAAGCTCGCGCTGCTGATGGGCGCCGCGCTCGGCCGCGTCGTCCCCGTGGCGCTGATGGTCGGCATGGTCTCCGCGCTCGTCCCGAGCGCCGTGCTCTTCGCCCGCCACGGCGCCGGCGCACGCAAGATGGGCATCCCGCTGGCGCCGTTCCTGGCGCTGGGAACGATCGTGGCGCTCTTCGCGGGCCACGAGCTCCTGCGCGCCTATCTGTCGCTGATGCACTAGTGCACTAGCCGGCCCGGCAAGAGGCGCTAAGCCTTTTTCCGGTTTTGCCGATACCTCGTTCGAGGGATGGAGTTCGAGCGGCCCCCAACCTTGCGCACCGGCCCTTCCGAGGGCACGGACGACGCACCCGCCACGCCGGTACCGGCGGGCGGCTTCGGCGTGAACGAGGTCGCCGAGCTCGTCGCCGACCTCCTCGCCGCAACAGGTCTCGTCCCGCCCGACAAGCTCGCGCTCGTACGCGGCCGCGTGGGCCAGAGCGGCTCGATCGCCCAGGCGATCGTCGACGAGGGCGTCGCCTCCGGCGAGGGCATCGCGCGCATGCGCGCGGCGCGACACCAGCTTCCGCTCGTCGATCTGCCGCTCGCGGGTGTCGACCCCGAGGCCGCGAAGGTCGTGCCGCTCCACGTCCTCGAACGCATCGTCGCCATCCCGTACGCCGTCGAGAACGGCTATCTGCGGGTTGCAGTCGCCGACCCCGCCAACATCCACGGGATCGACGAGCTCCGGCTCGCCACGCGCTACCCGCTCGAGCTCGCGGTCGCGCCCCAGGACGACATCCTCGCCGAGATCCGGCGGCTCGTCCGCGCCTCGGAGGCGTTCGGCGCCCGCGCGATCCTCGACGAGGAAGACGTCGCCGAGCAGGAGCTCGAGGAGGTGGACGACCTCGAGGCCGACGACGGGATCTCGGACGCGCCGCTCGTCCGCCTCGTCAACTCTGTGATCTTCCAGGCGGCCGAGGACGGCGCCTCGGATATCCACTTCGAGCCGCAGGAAAACGCGCTCGTCGTCCGCTTCCGGATCGACGGCGTGCTCCAGGAGGTGCAGCGGATCCCGAAGCGGATGACGCCCGGCGTGACCACGCGCCTCAAGGTGCTGGCGAAGCTCGACATCGCCGAGCGGCGCAAGCCGCAGGACGGCCGCATCTCTCTGAACGCCGCCGCCGCCGGCCGGATGCTCGACGTCCGCGTCGCCACGCTGCCGACGGTCGAGGGCGAGACGGTCGTCATGCGTCTGCTGGACAAGTCGAAGCGGGCGCCGACCCTCGAGGAGCTCGGCCTCTCGGACGAGATGCGCACGCGGCTGACGGAGATCATCCAGCGCCCGACCGGCGCGTTGCTCGTCACCGGGCCGACGGGCTCCGGTAAGTCGACGACGCTGTACGCGGCCCTCGAGCAGATCAACCGGGCGGAGATCAACATCATCACGGTCGAGGACCCGGTCGAGTACCGGCTCGGAGGCGTCAACCAGGTGCAGATCAACCAGCGGGCCGGGCTCACGTTCGCGGCGGCGCTGCGGTCGATCCTCCGCTCCGACCCCGACGTGGTGATGGTGGGCGAGATCCGCGACTCGGAGACGGCGAAGATCTCCATCGAGGCGGCCCTCACCGGTCACCTCGTCCTCTCCACGCTGCACACGAACGACGCGCCTGCCGCGATCACCCGCCTGAACGAGATGGGCGTCGAGCCGTTCCTCACCGGCGCGGCGGTGACCGGCGTCCTGGCGCAGCGGCTCGCCCG
>VAYE01000130.1 GCA_005883235.1 Actinomycetota bacterium | reverse complement strand
AGCGGCTCCCTCGTTCCGCCCGCGGTGACGACGACGCGGCGCCCGGCGAGCGACGGCGGCCGCAGGAGCTCCTCGCAGCGCGCGGCGATCGCCTCGGGCTCGGCCATCCGCCCCACTCCGCTCTCGCCTTCCGCCAGCTCCCCCTCCTCCGGCCCGATCAGCTCCACGCCGCGCTCGCGCAGGAGCGCCACGTTGGCCTGGGTCGCGGGATGGCTCCACATACGGTCGTTCATCGCGGGCGCGACGAGGACCGGGCCGCGATGCGCGAGCGCCGCCTCGGTGAGGACGGAGTCAGCGAGGCCGTGCGCGAGCTTGGCGAGCGTGTTCGCTGTGAGCGGCGCCGCGACGAGCAGGTCGGCTCGCTCGAGGTGCGGGTACGGGTCCTCGGTCGGCGCCCGGCGGGCGAGGGCGTAGAACGTTTCGGCGCGGACGAAGCGCTCCGCTCCCGGCGTCACGAGCGGCACCACGTCGTGCCCAGCCCGAACGAGCAGCCGGACGAGCTCGCACGCCTTGTAAGCGGCGATCCCGCCCGTCACGCCGAGCAGCACACGCGCCACGGCTCACATTCTGCCCGCTCGGGCGATCTCTGGCACTCCCGGCCGAACGGGCTCAAGCGGCGACCGTTGGTCGCTAGCCTGCAGAAACGCCTCGGCCATCAGCTCGCATACGTGTCATGCGCGCTGTGCCTCCGGGTTTCGCGTCTCAGGATGATCAGCGGCGGGCAGTGTTCAGCGCTGCTCTCCAGCAATCAGAAGCGACGCGAAGGCGGGCTTTGCCCGGCTTCGCCCACTGACGCGAGCCGTCAGCCGAAGGAGGGGGCACACGGGGGAACCATGGGTTCACCCGTGAAGCGAGCTAGGCGCCGAAGGCGCCGGTGAAGCGTTAGCTGCGGTACTCGTACCGCAACTTGCCCTCGGCGACCTCTTCGAGGGCCATCGTCAGGTAGTTCTTCGAGCGCGACTCGACGAGCGGCGGCGGGAAGTCGTCGAACGTCCCCTCGCCGAGCTGGTGGTGGTAGTTGTTGATCTGGCGAGCGCGCTTCGCTGCGACGATGACCAGCGCGTAGCGCGAGTCGAGGTGGTCGAGGAGCTCATCTACGCGAGGATGGATCACGGCCGGGTCATGGTACCTGCGGCCCGCAGCTCCCGGGCGACGATGTCCTCGAGCTCGTCGACCGCCCGCCGGAGATCGTCGTTCACGATCACGTGGTCGAACTCGTGCTCGAGGCCGAGCTGCTTGCGGGCGACCGCAACGCGCTCCTCGATCTCGCCGCCGCTCTCCGTCGCCCGCTCGCGCAGCCGACGCTCGAGCTCGTCGAGGCTCGGCGCCTTGACGAAGACCGTGATGCTTCCCGGCACCTCGTCACGGACGACGAGCGCGCCGTGCGTCTCGAGGTCGAGCAGCGGAACGCGACCCTCGCCGCGAATGCGGTCGATCTCGGAGCGAAGCGTTCCGTGGCGCGGCCCCCACGAATGCGTCACGTGCTCGAGGAACGCGCCCTCCTGGACGAGCCGCTCGAAGGAGGCGACGCATGAGCTCCTGCTCGAGCGTGCCCTTGCCGGCACCCGAGGTACCGGTGATCGCGATGACGGGACCTGAGCTTCTAGCGGTTGAAGAGCCCAATCAGCTCCGCCCGCTGCCGCTCGGAGAGCCCCCCGACCGTCTTCGACTGGCTGATCCGGCACGTGTTCAGGAAGCGGCCCGCCTTGACGCGCCCGAACTTCGGCACGGCCATCAGCATGTCGAAGACCTTGGCCGTCGACACGTACTCGGGCGGGTCCCCCAGGATCTCCTCGATCCGGGCTCGACCGTCTTTCAGGTCCTTCTTCAGCTTCGCTCGACGGACGCGGATGTCGTTCGCGCGCCGAAGCGCGTCCATGCGCTGGTCGAGCGAACGGACCGGCGCCTGAGCCTGCGTCTTCGTCGAGACCACGGCGCGGGATACTAGCACCTGAGGTCCAACGGTCAAGCGGCAAATTTCGGCGAAATTCCAGGCCTTTTTACGCCTCAACCCTCGACCTGTCATCGAGGCTTGGCAGCCCCGCAGACCCCTCCGCGTGTGCGACTCCGCGCGCGTCAGCGGGGGCGGCGAAGCCTCGCGCCTCGGCCTCCGCGGCGAGCTCATGCCGGATCCGGCCCGGCGCATCCGGGTCGGCGAAGAGGACGGTGCCGAGCGCGACGTGCGTCGCTCCGGCGGCGATCAGATCGAGGGCGTCACGGCCGCAAGCGACTCCGCCCATGCCGACGATCGGAAGCGCCGTCGCCCGGTAGCAGGCCCATACGGCGGCCAGCGCGATCGGCCGCAGAGCGGGGCCGGAGAGACCCCCCACTGCCGTCCCGAGCCGCGGCTGCAGCGTGCGCTCGTCGAGCGCGAGGCCTCGGATCGTGTTCACGAGCGAGAGCCCGTCGACGCCCGCCGACCCGACGGCGCGGGCGGTCTCGGCCACGTCGGAGATCGCCGTCGAGAGCTTCGCGTAGAGCGGGAGCTCGGTCGCCGCGCGGCAGGCCCCGACGATCTCCGCGGCGCTCTCGGGCGCCTCGTCGACGTTCGGGCACGAGAGGTTCAGCTCGATCGTCACGTCCTCGAGGAGCGAGCACGTCTCCGCGTACTCGGACGCCGCGAATCCTCCCACCGAGACCCAGAGCGGGACACCGAGCTCGCGGAGCCTCGGCAGCGTGTCGGCGAGGAACCGGTCGCGGCCGGGGTTGGCGAGCCCGATCGAGTTGAGCATCCCGACGTCCGTCTCCGCGATCCGAACCGGAGCGTTGCCGCCGCGCGGAAGCGGCGTGACCGTCTTCGTCACGAAGGCGTCGAGCCGGCGCGCGACCTCCGGGGCGGTGAGCGCGTCGAGGCAGCCCGAAGCGTTCAGGAGCATCGGGCGGAGCTTAGACCCGGCGGCGGCGCGCGCCTGCCTCCAGCGACGGCGGCGTGTAGCCGGCGTCGACCGGATTGAGGTTCGTGCCCGGCGGTACGATCTCGTCGATCCGGTCGAGGAGCTCCGTGTCGAGCTCGACCTCGGTCGCGCCGAGCTGGCTTTCGAGCTGCTCCATCGTCCGAGGGCCGATGATCGGCGCGGTGACGGCCGGGTGCTCGAGCACGAATCCGAGCGCCAGGTGAATCAGTGAGATCCCGCCCTCCTCGGCGAGTGCGCCGAGCCGGTCGGCGGCCTCCAGCTTGCGCTGGTTCTCCGGGAGCGACAGGTCGAAGCGCTGTGGGATCCGCTCCGCACGGGTGCTCTGCGGGGCCTTCTTCCCTTTCCGGTAGCGCCCTGACAGCCAGCCGCCGGCGAGCGGGCTCCACGGGATCACGCCCATGCCGTAGCTCGCGCACACCGTCAGCACGTCCGCCTCGATGCCGCGGGCGAGGATCGAGTACGGCGGCTGCTCGCAGACGACGCGCTCGCGTCCGCGCCGCTCGGCCGCCCACTGCGCCTCGACGATCGCGTGCGCCGGGAAGGTCGAGCTGCCGAGATAGCGGATCTTGCCGGCGCGGACGAGGTCGGTGAGGGCGCCGAGCGTCTCGTCGACGTCCGTGTCCGGCTCGGGCCTGTGCACCTGGTAGAGGTCGATCCAGTCGGTGCCGAGGCGGCGGAGGCTCGAGTCGACCTCTTGCATGATCCAGCGGCGCGAGTTGCCCTGCTCGTTCGGGCCGTCGCCCATGCGGCCGTGGAACTTCGTGGCCAGGACGACGCGGTCGCGGCGGCCGCCCGCGAGCGCCTTGCCGACGATCTCCTCCGACTCGCCGCGCGAGTAGACGTCCGCGGTGTCGACGAAGTTGATCCCCGCGTCGAGCGCCCGGTGGATGATGCGGACCGACTCGTCGTGGTCCGGGTTGCCCCAGGTGCCGAACATCATCGTGCCGAGGCAGAGCGGGCTGACGCTGACGCCGGTGCGGCCGAGCGGGCGGTACTCCACCCCGGGAATCTAGAGCTCTAGCTCAGGTGGTGGTGAAGTAGGGGCCCAGCGCCGTGCCGCCAGAGGTCTTCAGGGTCCAGCGGCGGGTGCCGGGACCAAGCGCTGGGATCTTGACGGTGAGTGTGGTGCTCGAGTTGAGCGAGAAGCCCACGTGCGTGGTTCCGAGCGTGAGCGAGTACGCGCCCGTGAAGTTCGTCCCGGTCAGCGTCACGGTGGTCCCGGCCGGCCCGCTCGTCGGGCTCTCGCCGGTGATGGTCGGCGCACCGGAGGACGGCGGTGGCGGAGGAGGCGGCGGGGGCGGCGGCGAGGACGAGCCGGTCGTCACGACGAAGTAGGCGCCGCTCGTGGCCGTGCCGCTCGGGGTCGTGAGGCGCCACTTCGACGTCGACGAGCCCGACGGCACCGTCGCTGTGATCGACGTAGGCGAATTGACGGTGAAGCTCGCCTTGACGTAACGGAGCGTGACCATGGTCGCGCCCGTGAAGTTCGTGCCGGTGATCGTCACCGTCGTGCCGACCGGACCGCTCGTCGGGGTGAAGCTCGTGATCGTCGGCGCCGGCACGCCGCTCGTCACCGTGAAGGAGGTCGCGCTCGTTCCCGTGCCTCCGGAGGTCGTGACCGCAATCGGCCCGGTCGTCGCGCCGGCGGGAACAGTCGCTGTGATCTGCACGGCGGAGCCGACCGAGAACGTCGGCGCCGTCACGCCGTTGAACTTGACCGCCGTGGCGCCCGTGAAGCCGCTGCCGTTGATCGTCACCGACGTGCCGGGCGTACCCGAGGTCGGCGTGAAGCCCGTCACCGCCGGCGCGCCGCAGCCCGGGAACTTGAAGTGGCCGATGCGGGTGCGCCAGCCCCTGGCGCTCGTCGTCGAGAAGTACTCGTTCGCGTACCAGAACGTGCAGTCGTCGGTCGGGTCGACGTTCATGCTGCTGTAGTCCCCCCACCGCCCGGAGACGTCGGTCTCGACGCCGCCGCCGGCTTGGAGCGTCGCCTCGCCCTGGCTGAGCGCTCCCAAGGGATCGGTGGCGAGCCGGCCCGCGTAGCGGATCGACGGGTACACGCTCGTGCTCGAGACCGAGTACCCGACGGCGATGTCGCCGTTCTTGTCCATCGCGATGCTGCCCATCCAGCGGGAATCCGAGCTCGGCGAGAACGTGCCCTGCTGGTAGATGCTCCACGGCCCGGTCGTCTTTCGCAGCTCGTACCAGCGCACCCCGGCGTGTCCGGAGACGTTCACCGTGTGGTTCATCACCAGCGACTCGCGCGTGCCGAAGTTGC
>VAYE01000050.1 GCA_005883235.1 Actinomycetota bacterium | reverse complement strand
CGTCGGCGCTGCCGAGCCCCGGCACGCTCACGCGCAGGTGGACGTTGTCGCCGGGACGCGCGGCGGTCTCGTACGAGAGCCGCCATGTGCGGCTGAGCTCGGCGGCGATCGAGGAGTAGATCGAGCGGAGCGCAGCCGTCGAGTCGGCCGCGTAGTACGAGCCGCCCGTGGCGCGGGCGAGTCGCTGGAGCGGCGCGGGGTCGAACCCCTTGCCGACGATGCCGATCGGATAGAGAGAGACGCCCGCCGAACGGGCGGCCTTGACGGCCCCCTTGAGGCTGGCCTGGCTCGACACGTCGCGGCCGTCGGTGAGCAGGATGACGACGCGGCCCAGGTTCTGCTCCGCCTGGAGCGACTGCGCCGCGAGGGCGACCGCGTCGTAGAGGGCGGTCCCGCCTCGCGAGTCGACGGAGACCTGACGCAGCGCCGAGACGGCGTCGATCGTCGACGAGGAGAACGTCGTCAGGAGGACGGGCTTGAGCCCGAACTTGAGGACAGCGATCCGGTCGGCGGCGGGCTTCGAGGCGACGAACGCCCGCGCGGCGGCCGCCGCGTCGCTCAAGGCCTGGCCGGCCATCGAGCGTGAGGTGTCGATCGCGAGGACGACGCTCTTCTCGCGGCCCAGGTTCTCGGCCTGCAGGCCGGTGACCGGCTGGCCGGCCTCCGTGAGCGAGGGCGG
The DNA here is from genome assembly GCA_005883235.1 of Actinomycetota bacterium. The sequence continues at coordinate 15,482 of VAYE01000050.1, read as the reverse complement.
CTGCGAGAGCGAGCCCGTCGTCACGACTGAGACGTGCACCGTTGGGTACTCGCTCGTGTCGACGCCCTTGACCCGGACGTCGGACGCGGCAGCGGCCGGTGCGGCGAGCGCGAGGAGCGCGGCCGTGGCGAGAGCTGCTCTCCGGATCACTGAAAGCCGCCGTAGCTCGCCGCGGCGAAGGCAGGCCGCAAGCCGGCCTCGTCCTGCTCGAAGAACGCCGGCGGGAGCACGACGCCGTTCGCCGACATCTTCTCGAGGAAGTGCGGCTTCAGGCCGGTGCACAGGAGCGGCGTGAGCAGTCGTGAGGACCGGCTCATCGACGAGTTCTCCTCGTCGGGCGGCTTCGCCACGAAGATGTCCTGGAGGGTGATGACGTCCGACTCCATCCGCAGCACCTCGGTGATGTGGGTGATGCGGCGGGAGCCGTCGACGAGCCGCGAGATCTGCACGAGCAGGTCGAACGCGCTCGCGATCTGCTCGCGGATCGCCCGCAACGGCAGGTCGACGCCGGCCGTCAAGACGAGGGTCTCCAGGCGCGACAGGCCGTCGCGCGGGGAGTTCGCGTGGATCGTCGTCAGCGAGCCTTCGTGGCCCGTGTTCATCGCCTGGAGCATGTCCAGGGTCTCGGGGCCGCGGACCTCGCCGACGATGATCCGGTCGGGGCGCATGCGGAGGGCGTTGCGGACGAGCTCGCGGATGCGGATCTCGCCCTGGCCCTCGATGTTCGGCGGGCGCGACTCGAGCGTGATCACGTGCTCCTGCTGCAGCTGGAGCTCAGCCGCGTCCTCGATCGTGACGATGCGCTCGTCTCCGGGGATGAAGGCGGACGTCGCGTTCAGCGTCGTCGTCTTCCCGGTGCCGGTTCCGCCCGAGATGAGGACGTTCAGCTTCCCCTTGACCGCGGCGGCCAGGAACTGCGCCGCCTTCGGGCTGATCGAGCCGAACGAGATCAGGTCGTCCATCGTGTACGGGTCGCGGGAGAACTTCCGGATCGTCAGCGTCGGTCCCTTGAGCGAGAGCGGCGGGATGATGGCGTTCACACGGCTCCCGTCCGGGAGGCGCGCGTCCACCATCGGCGAGGACTCGTCGATCCGGCGTCCGACCTGCGAGACGATCTTGTCGATGATCCGCAGCAGGTGGGCGTTGTCGACGAACGTGACCGGCGTGCGGTCGATCTTGCCCTCACGCTCGATGTAGACCTTGTCGAAGTCGTTGACCATGACCTCGGTGATCGAGTCGTCCCGGAGCAGCGGCTCGAGCGGCCCGTAGCCGAGGATGTCGTCGGTGATCTCGCGTGTGATCTGGCGCCGCTCCTCGCGCGTCAGCGGCGTGCGGTCGAGCGCGAGCTGCTCCGTGACCGTGCGCAGGACGCGCTCGGTGAGGTCCTCGGTCGTCTCCCGCTTGAAGAGCTCAGGCCCGAGCTTCGCGATGCACGCGTGGTGGATCCGGGTCTTGAGCTCCGCGTACGGGTCGACCATCCGCTCCGCGGTGTCCTCGCGAGCCGTGGGGCCCGCCAGGGCATCGCCGGAGACCGGCGCGAGTCCGTTGCCGTCCTGCTGGCCCTTGATGCGGTCGTGGAGGCCCATGGCTACGCCTTTGCCAGCGAGAAGAGACCGCCGCGCTTCGCCTTCTTCGCGGCGGCCGCCGGCTCAGGCTTGACGAGGCCCTGGGCCAGCCGCTTCACCGAGCCGGCGAACTCAGAGCCCGCATCGCCGAGGACGGCGGGGTTGCCGCGGTTCACGGAGATGGGGACCGCCCGGTCCGACGGCATCTCGTAGGCGATCTTCATGTCGAGGGCGCCCTCGACCTCCTTCTTCGACATCCCGACCTTCGAGTTGGCCCGGTTCAGCACGAACCGGATCCGGGAGGTCGGGAACGAGAGCAGGTCGAGCGTCTGCAGGCTCAGGCGGACGTTCTTCAGGGTCGGGACGTCGAGGCCGCACAGCATGAGCAGCTCGTCGGTGCGGTCGAGCGTCGCCAGCATCGGCCCGTGGAAGAAGGGCGAGGTGTCGACGACGATCACGTCGTACGAGTCACGCGCGACCTCGAGCAGCCGGCCGAGCTTCGCCTCGGTCACGAGCTCGGCGTCCTCCGGGCGCAGCGGCGCGGGGAGGATGTCGAGCCCGCACGCGTGGCGGGTCGTGTAGCCGGCCAGCTTCTCGGTGTCGAGCTCGCCCGGAGCGACGACCAGGTCGTAGATCGTCTTCTCCGGCTCGATGCCGAGCATGATCGCGGCGTCGCCGAACTGAAGGTCGAGGTCGAGCAGGAGCGTCCGCTTGCCCTGGTGCTTGGCCAGCGCAGCCGCCAGGTTCGTGGCGACGGACGTCTTGCCGGTCCCGCCCTTCGGCGAGAAGACGGTCACGATCCGCCCGCGGCGGCCGTGGCCGCCCTGGGCCTGGAGCTTCCGGCCGGCGTGGCTCGCCTTCCGGATCGCGAAGACGACGTTCTCCGTCAGCTGCGGGAGCAGCAGGACGTCGGAGACGTCGGACTCGAGCGCCTCTTCGAGCAGGGTCGACTGCGCCCCGGAGGCGAGGACGATGATCGGCGCCGCCGTCTGCTCGCGGATCGCCGCGAGCTCGTTCACCGGCAGCGACGGCGAGTTCGTCGCGTGCAGGACGCATGCCAGGTGCCCGCCCGCGAGGACGGACACCGCCTGGCTCACCTGCTCGCTGGCGCCGACGACCTCGAGATCGGGGTGATTGGAGAGCGCCTCGCGGAGCTTGTCGAGTCCCTCACACGTGCCGGTGAAGTAGACCCGGACGGGCTCGCGGGAACCGTTCTGTGTCTCGTTCGTCATCAGGAGCCTCCGAGCTTTCCGAAGAGGAGCTGGGCCTGGCGCTGGCTCAAGCCGTCGCGCAGCATCGTGAACATCGTCTCGAGGCTGCCGGGGCTGTCTGCCGGGCTGAGGTTCGGCCGGAGCTCGAGCCACCAGCCGGGGTCGCCGCCCGTATTCGCCTGTTCGCTGTTGTGGCTGGCGAAGAGAAGCTTCTGGGACTGGTTGTCGGTCACGGCGAGCACGATCGGGTACTTCGTGTCGAAGCTGCCGCCGAGCTTGCTTCCGGTTCCCGGGGCGGTCGGGGCGCGGAGAACCTTGAGGTTGCGAAGGACGATCCGCGTCGCCGCGTAGGTCAGCGACGAGGCCGCGGAGGCCGACTTGTAGCGGAAGTTCGCCACGACGTCGACGTGGTCGCCGGCCTTCAAGATCCCGGCCAGCACCTGGTTCGACGTGCCGGCGATCTCATAGGCGCGGAGGGTGCCCTTGAGGCTGCCCTGGATGCCGCTCTGCGAGACGGTCGAGAAGCGGTTGACGGTCACCTGCTCGCCCGCGTAGATCCGCTGCGAGGCGATCTTCGTCTTGATCTCGTCCGGCTTCGAGAGGGCGCCGGGCGCGACCGCGCTCCTCGTCACGTCCTTCTTCTTGAGCATCCGCATGGCATCCGTGCCAGCTGTTCCGGCCGGAATATCCTGGGAGGCGACGTACACCTGGACGTGCTGCTCCCCCTGCTGCACGTGACGCTTGTAGTTCGTCACGTAGTAGCTCGTCATGAGGGCCGCGAGGGCGGCCAGCACGACGGCGATGACGATATTCCGAACCCGGTAGGTCATGGCGGCTTGTGTGTCTCCTTTGCGGTTTAGTCGACGAGCTGGACGGCTCGTGCTCCTAAGTTCGGCCCGCCGCCGCCTGCACTTGAGGCCTGGATGCCCGTCCAGATCACTCGCGTGAAGTAGCCGCTGACGTTGCCGTTGTTGCCCTGCTTGTTCACATCCGTGACGAAGAAGCCCACCCAGCCGATGATGTGGTACTGCGCGTTCGAGCCCTGCCCGGTCAGCGTGTCGTAGACGGGGAAGAGCATCTCGGTGCCTTTGCGCGCCGTCATCGCGTCCTGGATCCCGTTCGAGTTGAACTTGACGCCCGGGTCCGACGCGTAGCTGCCGATGTCGAGGTACTTGTCGAATCCGTTCCTGATCCAGTCAGCAAGCGTCGAGGCGCCGGACGTGCCGCCGGACTGAGGATCGAGGTTGACGAGGCCGAACGCGCCCGGCGCTCCCGTCGATCCGACCGGGATCGTCGTCTGGTACGTCGGCCCAAAGCATGGGCCGCCGCAGTTGTTCAGCATCGGGTGCTGCTGGTTGACGACGATGGGCGCGACGTATAGCGCCGACTTCATCCCGGCCGTGCGAGCGGTCGCGGCGGCGCCCTCGTCGACGGAGTTGATGCCGAAGACCTTGCTGAAGAAGCCCTCGGCGGGCTTGGTGACGTGCACCCTGATCGTGTCGTTGGGGACGTAGCTCTGCGAGAGGTTCACAGTCACGCCGGTGAGCCCGGACTGGTTCTTGGCCGCGTAGTCGTTGGCGAGGGAGTTCGCGTTGCCCGGCGCGTCCGGAAGCTCCTGGGCGCCGGCAAGCGCGGCGGCGTCGGCAGTCGCCTGGAGGCTGCGATGCGCACGGAACCACGACCCGACGTCGAGGACCAGTGCGGCCATGCCCAACAGAGCAGTGAGCATGAGAATCGTGATGACGAAGGCTTGGCCGCTTTGGGTTCGCTTGACATTCATTCGACTCGCTCCTGGGTCGTGCTCTTGAGGTTTCCCGCCGCGATCACGAGCCCCATGAGGCTGACCGAGTACGGGTAGGTGGCTGTGACGGTCACGGTCGAGGTCGGCTGCCAGTCCGACTCGCAGTCCGGGCTGAGCTTGGACTGGTTCAGATCGCTGGCGGAGGCCCTGATCTGGTCGATGCAGGCCTGCTGCGGAGTCGTGCCCTGGATCTGACGGCTCACCGCTGCCTTGCGTGCGCCGGCGCGAACCGCGTCGGTCAGCGTGACGTAGTTGTTGAAGAGAATTCCGAACTGGATCACGCCGAACAGGAGCAGGCAGAGAATCGGCAGGACGATCGCGAACTCGGTCGTCGTCTGCCCTCGCTCTTCCTGCATCCGTGTGGGGTGTGAGAGATCCATGTGTCGTGTATCGGCATTTGGAGAGCGGATCCCGCGGGGCGGCCGCGGGACCCACTCGATCTGCCGTTCCTTAGCCCGGGAAGAGTCCGATCACCCGGTTGATCGCCCCCTCGACGCCGCCTGAGAAGACGGTGAACACCGCAACTGACGCTGCCGTAATGACGGCCATGACGACGCCGTACTCGGCCATGGTCTGACCGTCCTCGCGCTTGCAGCTTGCGCAGAGCTTGGCGGACCACTCAGTGAACGTCAGCAAGAGCGTGCACCTCCTTCAAGGTTGGGTCGGGGGACGTTGGTTCGGTCGATCTACTTGGGGAGCAGGCCGATGACCCGGTTCAGGGCACCGCTGATGCCACCCGAGAGAGCAGTGAAGACGGCGACCGCGCCGATCGTGATCACGGCGAGGACGACACCGTACTCCGCCATCGTCTGACCCTCCTCCTTGCGCCAATGCGTCCGGAGAAGCTCAAACCACTCGGAAAACGTCATGGAATTCACCTCCCTTCCTTTCACTCGCGCGCGCCGACCGGCGCACTACAAGCTGGATAGATCTGGGATCGAGGGCTGCTATCTGGTCCACGCTGGTTTTCGAACCTCCGAGGTTTCGTCGGCGTGGCCGCGCCGCCTTACGCTCGATCTGCGGCGTTCATCGTTCGGGAGCCGAAACCGGCGTATCCCTCACCCTGGTGATTCGCCCCGCGCTTCCCCTCGTTCGGGGGAGCGTCGCCCGGCAGGCCCGCCCCGATAGTGCTCCCGAGTCCGTGCGCGGCCGCGGACGCCCCCGTCCCCGCCGCCGAGAGAGCCTCGGCGCCCCCCAAAGGAATCGGAGCCAGGCCACATGGAACGGAAAGCGCATCGAAGCGGGCGTTTCCTCGTCCGCCTCCTCGTCCTCTCGCTTGCGGGCTACGTCGTCTCGACGCTGCGTCGCGAGCGGGCAGCAGATCCCGAGCCGGAGCTCGTCTACGAGCAGCCCTACGAGCCCGTAGAGACGCGCGTGGAGCGGCGGCGCCTGGGCGCCCCGCGTCGCATCGCCGTCGGCTTCGCGCTCACGACGATCTTCTTCGCCGGCGCAGCCTTCACGGCCGGCGCGGGGAACGAGGTCGCGGGTCTCCTCGACACGTCTACGACCGACACGACGACGACCGACGCGTCCGCGCCCGCGGCCGCGCCCGCCGACCCCTCCGCGAGCTCCGACCCCTCGGCAGCCGCAACTGCGACGGATCCGTCCGCGGCGGCACCGAGCGCCCCGGCCGACACGTCGACCGCCTCTTCGTCGGCGGACGACTCGCCCGCGAGCGGTCACGGCCCCGGGTCGAGCGCCGCGCCGGCGTCCCCGGCGGACTCGTCCGCGCCTGCCCCGTCCGACGGCTCCGCCTCGGCGGCGGCCCCGGCCGGCGCGCCGACGCCGTCCTCGCAGTCGCAGAGCGCACCACGCAACCACCCGGGCGCGAACCGCCAGCATGCGGGTTCACAGTGGGTGCTGAACGTGCCGCGCACGAAGAAGCGCCCGACCACGGCCAACCGCCACGCGACGGTCGCCACGGCGGCCCAGGAGGCGGCCGAAACTCCGGGCATGGCACCGGTCATCTGGCTCAACCGGATGGTCCCCGACCCGACCCCGCCGTCGCGTCGGCTCGCCCGCGGCTTCACGAACCGGCTCGTGTCGGTGTCGAAGGCCAACCACGTCGGCTGGGCGCTCGTCCTGGGGGTTCTCCGCGCGCAGGGCAGGACCGGCGCGGTGCCGGCGAATCGCGCTGAGCTTCGGCAGACGGCGCGGGCCCTGGCAGCCGTGCAGGATCGCGGCGACTGGGATGCGGCGCTTGCCGTCACCGGTCGCACCTCGACCGCCGACCAGGCCGTCGCGCTCGAGCACTACGACCGCGCGGTCGGCATCAACGCGCTCGTCGACGGGCTCATGGCCCACAAGGACGACCTCGTCAACAAGGTGCTCCACGACGGGCGTGCGACGATCTATCCCGGTGGGCGGCAGGATCTCGCCTCCGGGCGTGTGGACGTTCGCGTCGTCGTCCTGATCGAGTACCTGGCGGACACGTACGGTCAGGTCACGGTCTCGTGCCTGATCAGCGGGCACCGGCTGTACGCACGGCCGGGCGTCATCTCGGCGCACATCTACGGCCGGGCCGTCGACATCGCCGATCTCGGTGGGATCCCGATCTTCGGGCACCAAGAGCCGGGCGGCGTCACCGAGCGGGCGGTGCGGGCGATCCTGCTCCTCCCGTCCGAGCTCCAGCCGAAGCAGGTCATCTCCCTGCTCGGCCTCGGCGGGCCGTCCTTCCCGCTCGCCGACCACGCCGACCACATTCACGTCGGCTACTAGGAAACGACTCGCGGGGGAACCCCAGGTTCCCCCGCGAACCCCCTCATCTAGATCGTGCGCGTGACTCGTGTCCTCAACGGAGCCGGCGATGTCTTGGTGGAGCGCTGCTTGGTTGCCGATCGGCCTTGGAGCAGGATGCGGGGGCTGTTGGGCCGATCCTCTCTCCCTTCAGGCGAAGGGCTGCTCTTGAAGCCCGCCGGATCCGTGCACACCTTCTTCATGCGCTTCCCGATCGACGTCGTCTTCCTCGATCGGGAGCTTCAGGTCGTCGGCGTTGCTCCAGCGCTTCGGACCTGGCGGACCGCCGGCAAGCGCGGCGCGAAGCGCGCACTCGAGCTCGCGGCCGGCGAAGCCGCCCGGCACGGGATCGAGCCGGGCGACCGGCTTCGCGTCACGGATGCCTAGGCGGCGACGGTCGTCTTCGCCTGCTCGGCCGCCGCCTTGACGCCTTCGCCGATCGTCGGGAACACGTGGTGAGCGGCCGCCAGGTCGTCGACGGTCATCCCGAACCGGAGACCGATCGCGAAGCCCTGGACGACGTCGCTCGCCCCGGGCGCGACGACGTGAAGACCGAGGACGCGGCGTGTTCCGCGGTCGAAGACGATCTTGAAGAGCCCGTGCGCCGCGTCGACGTACGAGGCCCGTCGCACGGCCTTCAGCGGATGCGAGACGGTTTCCACGTCGTGCCCCTGGTCTTCCGCCTCCTGCTCCGTCAGGCCGACGCCCGCCAGCTCCGGGTCGGTGAAGATCGCCGTGGGCAGGACGGAGTAGTCCGCAGTCGCGCCGTTCGCTCCGAACATGTCGTCGACCGCGAGCCGCGCCTGGTACTGCGCCACGGGCGTGAACTGCGCGACGCCGTTGACGTCGCCCGCGGCCCAGATTCCCGGCGCGCTCGTCCGCATCCGGTCGTCGACGACGATGCCCAGCTTCGCGGTCGCGACGCCGGCGGCGGGGAGGTCGAGCTCCTCGATGTTCGGGACGCGCCCCGAGGCGAGCAGGATCCGCTCGACGCGGAGCTCGCGCGTGTCGCCGCCCTCACGCGGGACGATCGTGATGCGCAAGCCGTCGTCCTCGCGTACCAGGCTCTTGACGAAGCTGCCGAGGATGATCGGGATTCCCTCCTCCTCGAGGGCCTCGTGCAGCTCGCGGGCGGCGTCCGGGTCCGAGCGGGGTGCGATCTGGTCGAGCGCGTCGACGAGGGTGACCTGTGAGCCGAAGCGCGCGAACGTCTGGCCGAACTCGAGCCCGACGGCGCCGGCGCCGACGACGAGGAGCGACCTCGGCAGCTCGGTCAGCTCGAGCGCGCTGACGTGATCGAGCCAGTCGACGTCCTGGATGCCCTCGATCGGCGGCACAGCCGTCCTGGAGCCGGTCGCAATCAGGAGGCGCTCGGCCGTCAGCACCGCCTCGCCGACGCGGATCGTGCGTGGGTCGACGAACGTCGCCGTGCCTGGATAGGTGTCGAACCCGGCCGCCTGCAGATCCTCGATCCACTTCGGCTGCGGCTTCTTGGGCGACTCCTTGCGGGCTTTGACGCGTTCGAGGTCGACGGTGGCGGGTCCGACGTCGATGCCGATCTTGGAGGCGAGCGTGTTGATCTGGTGGGCGAGATCGGCGGTGACGAGATACGCCTTCGTCGGCGTGCACGCGACGTTCGGACAGCTCCCGCCCCAGCGCTCGTGCTCGACGAGCGCGACGCGGGCCCCGTGCTCGGTCGCGGCCTTCTTGGCCGCGTCGCGCGCGGCCGAACCGGCGCCGATCACGATCAAGTCGTACTGCTCAGCGGTCATGCGGCCTCCCTCGTCGCGCCACGGCGTGCAGTCGCAGCGGTGACGCGTTCGTTACAGCGTGTAACGCCTTTGCGCCTCGGAGCGACTGAGCCCCGTGGAGATCATCGACGTCAGCGTGCCCGTTCGGCCGGGGATGGTGACCTATCCCGGTGATCCCGAGGTGCGGCTGGAGCGAGTCAGCTCGATCGCGGAAGGCGCCGTCGCCAACATCAGCCGGCTCGACTTCGGCGTCCACAGCGGGACTCACGTCGACGCGCCGCTGCACTTCGTCGACGGAGCGCCGGGAGCGGAGGCGTTGCCGCTCGACGTGCTCGTCGGGCCGTGCGTCGTTGTCGACGGCCTTGACGCGGAGGTGGCACCGGGGACCGAGCGCGTCCTCTTCAAGACGCCGAACAGCCGCCTCTGGGAGCGCGACGAGTTCTCCGAGGACTCCGTCAAGCTCGGCGGCGATGCCGCTCAGGTGCTCGTCGACAAGGGCGTTCGGCTCGTCGGGATCGACTACCTCTCGATCGGCGACGAGGAGGCGCACCGCGTCCTGCTCGGCGCCGGCGTGGTGGCCGTGGAAGGCCTCGACCTCCGCGGAGTCGAGCCCGGGGAGTGCCGGCTCGTGTGCGCGCCGCTCAAGCTGGTCGGCTCGGACGGCGCGCCGGCCCGCGTCTTCCTGCTCCGCGAGTAGGTGGTGGGAGGCCTTGCGCAGGCCTCCCGGCTCGGTTCACGCGTCGTACGCCTTCGAGCCGACGAGCTCCCGGACCTGGTCGTCGTTCATGTCCATGTCCGGATGAACGTCGTCGATGTGCTGACGGGTCTTCTGCTGCAGCCGTCCCGTGGGGACGGGTCCTGGTGTCAGACACCGCAGCGCGCGTCCTCCGCCGCCGCGGTGGGAGCGGGGTCGCCGGTGTCAGACACCGTCGCGGAAGCGTGCCGCGGGAGGGACGAGAGCTGGGCGATTTCAGGACGCCGGAGACGGGCGGTCTCTACCTCCGCATTTCGCGTGACGACAGCGCTTTTCGGCCACTACGAAGCAGCCGTCGCCGCCGGCGCCTGCATGCTCATCGACGCCTCGGGCATGTCCAGCGCGATCGCGGCCTGGATGAGGCCGACGTGCGAGAAGGCCTGCGGGAAGTTGCCGACGAGGTCGCCGGAGTGCGGGTCGATCTCCTCGGCCAGGAGCCCCACGTCGTTGCAGAAGCCGAGCACCCGCTCGAAGAGCTCTCGCGCCCGATCCCCCTCGCCCGCGCGCGCGAGGCACTCGACCAGCCAGAACGAGCAAATGGCGAACGTCGCCTCGTCGCCCGAGAGCCCGTCGACCCCATCCGTCAGGTACCGGTAGACGAAGCCGTCGGCCGAGAGCTCGCCGAGGATCCGCTCGAAGGTCGCCCGCGCCCGCGGGTCGTCGTGCGCGACGAAGCCGACGATCGGGATCATGAGGTTCGAAGCGTCGTGCTTGCCGCCGTCGCCGAAGGACTGCGTGAAGGCGCCGGTCTCGGGATCGACACCCTCCTTCTCCACCAGAGACCGGATCTCGTCCCGCACGCGCCGCCACTCGTCCAGCGCGCCCTCGCGGCCGTCGAGCTCGGCGAGCCGCACCACCCGGTCGAGCGCAACCCAGGCCATCACCTTCGAGTAGGTGAAGTGCTTCGGGTCGCCGCGGATCTCCCAGATCCCCTGGTCCGGCTGCGACCAGCGGTCGATCACCGCGCCGGCGACTCACTGCCGGTACGCGCCGTTCCCGATCCGCACGGGCCGGGAGCCGCGGTAGCCCTCGAGGTGGTCGAGCTCGACCTCCGGCAGGAACCGCTCTCCGCCGACGCCGTACATGATCTGCAGGTCCTTGGCCCGCCCGGCCGTCGTCCGCTGGAGCCAGGCCATGTAGTCGTTCGCCTCGTCGGTGCAGCCGACCGCGAAGAGCGCGTTCAGCGTCAACGCCGAGTCGCGGAGCCACGTGTAGCGGTAGTCCCAGTTCCGCTCGCCGCCCACCTCCTCCGGGAGCGAGGTCGTCGCCGCGGCCACGATCGCGCCGGTGGGGCCGTTCGTGAGCGCCTTCAGGACGAGGGCGCTACGGACGACGGCGTCGCGGTACGGGCCCTCGTACGTGCAGCGCTCGGCCCACTCGCGCCAGAACCCCTCCGTCTCACGAAGCTTCGTGGCCACGTCGCCGCCGCTCAGCCGCTCCGGCTCCAGCTCGTGGGGCAGCGAGTACGTCAGCGCGGCGAAGGCCTCCTCGCCGGCGCGGAGCGTTCGCGCCGCGGTACAGGCGGAGACCTCGGCCGTCCCGATCGGCAGCTCGCTCTGGAGGACGAGCGCATCCGCGCCGCCGTAGACGACCGCGAGGTCGCTGTCCCGCTGCTCGAGGCGCGGCTCCGTGAGCCCGTAGTCGAAGCGCGGCTCGAACTTCGCCTTCACGGCGACCTCGCCCGCCGGGCAGCGGACGATCCGGATCAGGTGGTGGTCCGGGTGGCCCATGTCCCGCTTCACCGGCACGAAGTCGGTGAGCACGAGCGTCCCGCCGCCGGTCTCGAAAGTCGTCTCGAGGATGTTCGTGCCCGGGAGGTAGCGGCGCGAGACGGTGTAGTCGTCGCGCGGTGCGATACGGAAGAAGCCTCCCTTGCCCCAGTCGAGGATCCGGGCGAAGACGGGCCGCGCCTCGAAGCGGTGGAAGCAGCACCAGTCGATCGACCCGTCTCGCGAGACGAGCGCGGAAGTGTGGCAGTCCGACAGGAGCGCGTAGTCGGAGATCGGGGGATACGCCTCGGCGCTCACCGCGCCTCCTTTCCGTTGGCCGCGACCTCGACGAAGACCTTGATGCCCTCGTTGCTCTCGAGCGCCTCGATCATCTCGCGGTAGTTCTCGAGCCCGTGGATCGGCGTGGTGAGCAGCTTGCCCAGCCAGCCCGGGTAGAGGGCCTCGGCGCGGATCAGATCGGTGACGCCGCTCTCGAAGTCGGCGGGCGAGGCGTTGACGGTTCCAACCATCACCTTGTTGCCGAGCACGAAGCTCTGGTTGATCCGGTCCGAGGCGATCTCCACCCTCCGGTCGCCGCCGGTGATCGACGAGAGGACGAGCACGCCGTTCTTGCCCAGCAACTCGGCCGCCTCCCAGATGAGCGGGCTGAAGCCGGTCGCGTCCATGATCACGTCGAAGGGGCCGCGGTCCTCGCTGACCTCCCCCAGCGTCCTGTCCTGCGAGGAGACGTACACGCCGCCGAGCTCCTCGATCAGGTCGCTGTTGAGGTACGGCGCGCGCTGGAGCGAGAAGCACGTGACCTCGAGCCCGCGCAGGCGCAGAGCGAGCGCCATCAGCAGGCCGATCGTCCCGGAGCCGAGCACGGCTGCGCGCCTCGGCCACCAAACTCGGAGGCGCCTCTGGATCTCGTAGGCGTGGTTGACGCCCTTCTCGGCGACGGTCGTCGGCTCGAGCAGGACGCCGACCTCGGCCAGATTCGGCGGCAGCGGGAAGACGAAGTCCGAGTCCTCGACGTAGGACTGTGTCAGATAGCCGTGGCGCAGGTTGATCCCGCGCTCGAAGTAGACGTCGTCGGTCGTGAAGTCCTGGAGGCCGATCTTCCCGTAGATGCTGCTCCCTGGCCGCCGAACGCTCGCCACGACGTAGCCGCCCGGCCGAATCGTGTCGGGGACGTTCGGGCCGACCTCGACCACGCGGCCGAAGTTCTCGTGGCCGATGACGAGGAAGTCGTCGCCGGGCGGCGCGTTTCCGTACTGGGCCTCGTTGATCTCCTTGTCCGTTCCGTCCACGCCCACGCGGAGGACCTCGACGAGCACGCCGCGGCCGTCCGGGACGTCGTCGAGCCTCGGCTCGGGAATGTCGCGCAGATGGATCGAGCGCGGCCTTCCCGGGTGGACGGCGATCGCCTTCATGCCCCTCTGTCCACGGCCGGCGGGGTTCGTTACGGTCTTTCCGTGCAGCCGGTCGAGACCTCGGTGGTCGAGGCCCTTCGCGCCGGCGACGAGGCGGCGTTCACGAGGCTGGTCAGGGAGTACGGCGCCTCGATGCTGCGCGTGGCGGGACTCTACGTGGGCAGCCGTGCCGTGGCCGAGGAGGTCGTGCAGGAGGCGTGGGTCGCGGTGCTCAACGGGATCGGCCGCTTCGAGGGCCGCTCCAGCCTCAAGACGTGGATCTTCCGGATCCTGACCAACATCGCGAAGACGAGGGGCCAGCGCGAGGGGCGAACGGTCCCGTTCTCGGCGCTCGCGTCCGACGCCGAGCCGGCCGTCGATCCCGACCGCTTCTTCGCCGACGGCCGGTGGGCGTCGCCGCCTGCGAGCTGGGGGCCGGAGGAGCGGCTGCTCGGGGACGAGACGCAGGCCGTCGTCGACGCCGCGATCGCGGCGCTGCCGCCGAGCCAGGCCATCGTCATCACGATGCGGGACGTGGACGGCTTCACGGCGGAGGAGGCCTGTAACGCCCTCGACATCTCCGAGACCAATCAGAGGGTCCTGCTCCACCGGGCCAGATCGAAGGTCAGGCAGGCCCTCGAGGACTACTTGGAATGAGGCTCTTCAGGAGAGAACTCGCGTGCGCCGAGGTCGTCGAGGTGATCACCGACTACCTCGAGGGCAGGCTCTCGGCGCGCGACCGGCGCCGCTTCGAAGCGCACCTGACGGGCTGCGACGGCTGCGACGCGTACCTGGAGCAGATGCGGCAGACGATCAAGCTCAGCGGGCGCCTGCGGGAGGAGGACATCCCACCGGCGCTCGAGGAGCGGCTGCTCGTCGCATTCCAGAGCTGGAAGCCGGCCTGATCAGTGCTGCGGGAGGACGAAGAAGGCGACCGCGGCGTACTGGAAGCCGACGGCGACGATGACGAAGGCGTGGAAGACCTCGTGGTAGCCGAAGACGGCGGGCACGGGATCCGGTCGCCGGAACGCGTAGACGAGAGCTCCGGCGGTGTAGCCGAGCCCGCCCGCGAGGACGAGCAGCGACCCGCCGACGCCGATCCGGCTCAGGAGCTGCGGGAAGACGACCACGCCGACCCAGCCGAGCCCGATCCCGGTCACGGCGGCCAGCCATTTCGGCGCCTCGACCCAGAGGAACTTGAGCAGGATGGAGGCGGCCGCGCCCGACCAGACGATCGCCAGCACGACTACGCGCCAGTTACCGCGGAGCACCAGCAGCCCGAACGGCGTGTACGTCCCCGCGATCAGGCCGTAGATGCCGGCGTGGTCGATCCGCCGCATCCAGAGCCGGCGCTTGTCGGTCCAGTCGACGCGGTGGTAGAGCCCGCTCGCGCCGAACATGGCCGCGACGCTCGCAGCGAAGACGCCCGCCGCTGCCCGTCCCCGCGCCGTGTCGGCCTCGAAGACGAGCGCGACTCCCAGCGGAAGCGCCAAGTAGAACGCGATCTCATGCGAGAGCCCGCGAAGCCGCGGTTTCACCCGGGGCTGCACGGGCGGAGCCTAACGCCACTGCGGGCTCCACGGGAGCAGCGGCGATCATCACCCGGCACGGCGCGTGCTTCAGGACGAAGTCGACGCCCTCGCCGAAGATCGCGCGCCGTCCGCGCGTCCGCCGCTCGGCGGCGACGACCACGACCTCCGACCCTCGTCGCGCCGCCTCGTCCACGACGGCCCGGCCGAAGCTCCGCGCGCGCGCCACCCGGCCGGTCAGCGACAGCCCGTAGCTCGCCGCGACCGCGCGTGCGTGGCTCAGCACCTCGTAGGCGCGCCGCTCCTCGCGGGGAAGCGACGCGTCGAGCGGGAGCTCGAGCGGCGCCTCGATCACGGTCAGGCCGACGATCCGCGCGCCGTGGTCGGCGGCGAGCCGGCACGCAAGGTCGAGCGCGTGCTCCGACTCGGCGTCGTCTGCGAGCGGGACGAGGATGTTGCGGTACTCGAGCGCGAGCGCTGGCCCCACAGCCAGGGGCGCCCGGATCGTGCGCCGAAGCGGCTCGTGGACGACGAAGCGGCGGTAGACGACGTAGACGAGGAAGCCGAGGGCCAGCCAGCCGAAGCCAACCCAGCGGGTCGTCGGTCGCTGGACGACGACGACGAGCCAGGCAGCCGCGGTTCCGCCGAGCCCGACGAACGCGAAGAGCGGCCATTCGACGCCGCGCAGCCGCAGGTTCGGCCACGACTTGACCTGCAGCTCCGTCTCGTCCCGGAAGCGGTAGCGAAGCCCGATCAGCGCGGCGTTCGCGATCGCGAAGGAGAGCATCGCGCCGAACGAGTACATCGTCCCGAGGAAGTCGATCTTCCCGGGCAGGAGCGTGAGGATCGAGACACCGCCCGAGAAGACGAGCAGCGTCAGCCAGGGCGTCTTGAAGCGCGGGTGCAGGTGGCGGAAGCGCTCCGGGAGCTGCCGGTAGCTCGCCATCGCGTAGGTGATTCGCGAGGAGCCGATCACACCGGCGTTCGCGGCGATGATCAGGATCGTCCCCGCGA
>VAYE01000049.1 GCA_005883235.1 Actinomycetota bacterium | reverse complement strand
GTCGCCCTCGACACTCCGGCCGCGCTCCGAGACCACCTCGGCCGCGAGCTCGTCGAGCTGCGGGTCAACGGCCAGGGCCCGGCGGCCCTCGACGCGCTCCGCGCCCACGGAATCGCCGGGGACGACGCCTTCACCCTCGGCGCCACCCTCACCGTGCCGCTGCACGACCACACCGCTGCCGAGGCCAGCACGGCGATCCACGCCCTCGGCCTTGCGACGACGGCGATCAGCAGCCGTCGGCCCACCCTCGACGACGTCTACCTGCGGCTGACCGGCGACCGGCTCGCCGGCGACGCCTGAAAGGAGAACACGAGATGACTGCACTGACCCCCGAGGTCGCGCTGCCGCGGCGGCCCGCGATGCACAACCCGCTCGCGCCCCTCGCAACGCTCGCCCGACGCCGTTTCCAGCTCACCGCCCGAACGCCACGCGAGCTCGCGGTGCCTCTGATCACGCCGATTCTGTTCGCGCTCGTGATCGCACCCGCGCTCAAGGTCGCGCTGCACACCGGCACGGCCTACGAGTCGTTCGTCGCCACGGGCACGATCGGCCTGCTCATCCCGTTGAACACGATGTTCGCGGGGCTCAGCGTGATCGTCGACCGCGAGTCGGGCGCCCAGCGCGAGCTCCTCACCGCGCCGATCCCGCGCTCGCTGCTCGTGCTCGGCAACCTGATCGTCGCCTTCTCGATCACGGCGTTCCAGATCGCCGTCCTCCTCGCCGTCGCGGTCGCACGTGGCATCCACTTCGACGTCACGGCCACCGGCGCCCTGTGGTTCCTCGGCGCCGGCGCGCTCTTCGCGGTCGGGATGTACGGCGTGGCCGAGCTGCTCGCCGGCCGCGTGCCGAAGGCCGAGGAGTACATCGCCCGCGTGCCCGCGATCGCGATCGTGCCGTGGTTCCTCGCCGGCTCGCTCTTCCCCATCGGCGCGCTGCCCGGCTTCCTGACCTGGATCGCGCGGTTCCTGCCGCTGACGCACGTACTCGCGCTCGTCCGCTACGGGCTCCTTGGCAACCCGGCCGCCCTGCACGACATCTGGGGCCTCGGCAGCACCGCCGCGATGGCCGGGCTGAGCCTGCTCGTGGTCGGCGTCTTCGCGGCCGCGCTCACCGTCCTCTCGATCCGGGGCTTCAGCCGATCCGCTGTCAGCTGAGCCCTTTCGCCCGCAGCTCGGCGAGCGCCTCCTCCGTCTTGCCGAGCTCGAGGCCCATTCCCCTCAGGACACCGTCGGGCTTCGTGAACTGGACCTGGTCGTACTGCACGACCTCGACGCGATTGCCCGAGGGGTCGAAGAAGTCCAGGCGCCGGCCGGGCAGGATCTCGACGCCGGCCGCCTCGAGCGCGCGACGGGTCGCCTCCTTGTCGTCCACGACGAGGCCGAAGTGGCGCGCCCTGTCCCGCGGCTGCGAGCGGCCCTGCATCAGGGCGACGAACTGGTCGCCGATGTCGACGAACGCCGCGCCGGCCGAGCGGCTGCGCAGCTTGAGCTCGAACAGCCGGCCGTAGAAGGCCAGCGCCTCCTCGATGTCATCGACCTCCAGCGCGACGTGGTTGATCCCGACGAGCCGTGGCCGGGTCATCGGAGGATCAGGTGGACGTCGCCGAACTCGTGCCAGAGGTAGCCGTGCGCCCGCGCCGCGCAGTAGGAGCGCTCGAGGAGCTCGGTCCCCGCCACGGCCTCGAGCATCTGCAGGTGCGAGGACTCCGGCTCGTGCCAGCCGGTGAGCAGGCCGTCGACCGCGCGGACGCCGACCTCGAGCGTAACGACGTGGCTCGTCCAGCCCTCGCGCGCGTCGACGCGGCCGTCCGGAGCGGCGGCTGTCTCGAGGGCACGGACGACGGTGGTGCCGATTGCGATCACGCGGCCTCCCCAGTCGCGGACGGCGTTGACGAGCCGCGCGGTCGCCCCGGGCACGCGGTAGCGCTCCGGGTACGGAGCCTCGCCGCGCTCGGGCGACGAGACGCCGGTGTGCAGGGTCAGCGGCGCGACGAGGACGCCGCGCGCGACGAGCTCCGTCACGAGCTCCGTGGTGAAGGGTCGGCCGGCGCTCGGCATCTCCGCGCTGCCGGGCTCGAGCCCGAAGACGGTCTGGTAGGCCTCGAGCGGCCAGGCCCGCGGGACGTAGCCGTAGCGGATCGGGCTGCCGTGCCGGCGGAGGTACGCATCGTCGATCTCGACCCGTGCGAGCCAGAGCCGCCCGCCGGCGTGCGGCGCGAGCAGCTCTGCGCTCCGGCCCTCAGGGAGCGCCACGCGGTCACCCTCGCGGCTGCCGCGGAAGCGCTCGCCGCCGCTACGGATCTCGACGAGCCATCTGTTCGGGCCGACCCGCGTCGAGAGGCGGAGCTCCAGCCCGTCCGCCGGCAGGGAGGCGGGCAGCGTCGCGGAGGTGTTGACGACGAGCAGGTCGCCCGGGTCGAGGAACCGAGGCAGGTCGCGGAAGGCGGCGTGGACGAGCCCGAGGTCGTGCCGCGTCGCGACGAGCATGGCGACGTCGTCGCGCCCGAGCCCGCGGACCTCCGGCGGCTCCCGCGCCTCCAGCCGAGCCGGCGCCTCGAGCGCGCTCATGCCTCGAGCCTCACGAGGTCCCGTGCCTGATAGCGGCCGCTCGGCAGCGATCCCTCGATCAGCGCGACCAGGCCGGGGACGCTGTCCTCGGGCGGCGGCCGGTCGGAGGTGTCCTCGCCCGGGAACGCGTCCTGCTGCATCTGCGTTCGCATGTCGCCGGGGTCGACCGCATAGACCCGAATCCCTTGGTGCTCGGCCGCGAGGATCGCCGTCAGCTGCTCGAGCGCGGCCTTCGACGACCCGTAGCCGCCCCACCCCTCGTACGCCTCGACCGCGGCGTCCGAGGTGACGTTGACGATTGCGGCGCCCGGCCCGAGCCGCGGCAGCGCGAGCTGGACGAGCGCCAGCGGTGCGAAGACGTTGACCTCGTACACCCGCGAGAGCTCCTCGAGCGGATAGTCGGCGAGCCCCGGCAGCGGGCTCGGCCCGAGCAGGCTGGCGTTGTTGACGAGGAGGTCGACGCGGTCGCCTGCGGCATCGACGAGCGCGCGCCGGTGCTCGGCGTCCGAGACGTCTCCCGCGACTGCGACGACGCCCTCGAGCCCGGCGACTGCGCGCTCGAGGGCCCCCGGGTCGCGCGCGTCGACGACGAGGCGCCAGCCGCGCTCCGCCAATGCGCGCGTGAGCGCGAGGCCAAGGCCGCGCGAGGCGCCCGTGACGATCGCGACACTCATCTCTCCACCTTATGGCGGCCCGCTCAGAGCAGCAATCGGGAATTGGTCCTAGTACCTTCGGCCCGGTCTCAGGCCGGATCGCGGGCCGGCGGAGCCTCGATCCCCGCGCGTGGGAGGCGCTCGAGCGCCCGCGGCAGGTACCAGTTCCACTCGCCGAGGAGCTTCATCGACGCGGGAAGCAGCACGGCGCGGACGATCGTCGCGTCGATCAGGACCGCGGTGGCAAGGCCGACGCCAGCCTGCTTGAGCTCGAGCGACGAGAGCGAGCCGAAGAGCGAGAACACGCCGACCATGACGAGCGCCGCGCTCGTGACGACGCCCGCAGTGACGGTGATGCCGTACCGCACGGCGTCGTCGGTCTTCATCCCGGCGTCCACGGACTCGCGCACGCGGCTCAGGATGAAGACGTGGTAGTCCATCGAGAGGCCGAACAGGACGACGAAGAGGAACAAGGGGAGCCACGAGATGATCGCGCCGTTCGACGTGAAGCCGAGGATCGGCTCCGCCCAGCGGTGCTGGAAGACGAGCACGAGCACGCCGTAGGCGGCGCCCACCGAGAGCAGGTTCAGGACGATCGCCTTCAGCGGCACGACGATCGACCGGAACGCGACGAGCAGCAGGAGGAAGGCCAGCGCGAGGACGAAGACGATCACGTACGGCACGCCGTGCTTCATCTGGTGCGTGAAGTCGACGTCTTCCGCGGTGACGCCGGTGACGGCGGTCTCGACGCCGGGGACGCGGCCGAGGGTCTGCGGTACCAGGTCGTGGCGCAGGATCCCGATCGCGCGGCGGCTCGCCGAGTTGTCCCCGGCTCCGGCCAGCGGGAGCTCGATCGACCCCGCCCTGCCGTCGGAGCTGCCGTTGAGCGTGAACGGCGGGTGGGCGATCCCGCGGGCGACCGCGAGCGCCTCGAGGCGCTTGACCTCTCGCTGCGCCGACGCCTGCCGGTCGCGCGGCCCGGCCACGACCACGATCGCCGGCGCGGAGGTTCCGGGGAAGTCGGCTCGGACCCGCGCCAGCGTGGCCAGGGCAGGCTCGTGCTGAGAGGACAGCGACTCGTTGCTCGGCTTCGAGACGTGCAGCCAGAGAGCGGGCACGGCGAGCGCGACGAGCAGTCCGGCGGAGACGAGGCAGGAGAGGACGGGCCGGCGCAGCACGCGATCGACGACCGCCGGCCAGAAGCGCGAGTCGGCCGTCTCCGTCCGCAGGTGGGGCAGGAACGGGATCCGGCCGCGGTCGATCTTCGCGCCGAGGAGCTCGAGGACGGCGGGCAGGACGGTCACGGAGCCCGCCACCGCGCAGGCGACGACCGCGATCGTGCCGCTCGCGACTCCGTTGAAGACGTCCGAGCGGATGATGTACATGCCCGCCATCGCGATCGCGACGGTCGTCCCCGAGACGAGCACGGTGCGACCCGAGGTGCGGGCCGTCCGCTCGAGCGCCTCGTGCGAGGGGAGCCCGCGCCGCCGCTCCTCGCGTGAGCGGATGACGTAGAAGAGCGCGTAGTCGACGCCGACCGCCATCCCGATCAGGAGGACGACCGTCTTGACGGCGTCGTCGAGCGGGAAGACCTGGCTGATCGGACCGAGCAGGCCGAAGGCGGCCGCGACGGCGGTGAGCGCGAGGAGCACCGGCACGAGCGCCGCGACGACGGCGCCGAAGGCGAAGAGCAGGACGATGAGCGTCACCGGGACGGAGAGCAGCTCCGCGCGATGGAGGTCTCGGTTGACGGCGCGGTCGCGCGCGTCGCTCGCCGAGATGTCGCCGGTCTCGCCGACGGTCACCTCGGGGTGGGCGCGTCCCGCGGCGAGCACGGAAGCCCGCAGGGCGTCGATCGAGATCGACCGGTTGACGATGCCGGTGACGAGCGCCGAGTGCCCGTCGCGGGAGACGCGAGTCTCGACGTTCGCGAGCCCGGCGCGCATGCGCGCCGCGATGTCCGCGACAGCCGACCGGAAGGCCGGGTCGCCTGCGCGCAGCGTGTCGCTGTGCAGGTACCCGTACTCCCGCGCCGGTGGGCCGGCCAGGTGCTTCTCC
Source organism: Actinomycetota bacterium (assembly GCA_005883235.1). Next base: position 12,681 of record VAYE01000049.1, on the reverse strand, counting down.
ATCAGCGCGTATCCACGTGCCGACTCGCCGACGGCGCCGTTCTGGAGCGAGTCGGTGCCCGTGAGGATCACCGCCACGACGGCCAGCAGCACGAACGAGAGCCACGCCACGATCGCCCGCCAGGGGTGGCGCGTGCTCCAGCGTCCGATCGTCGCGACCGACCGCATCGCCCTTCGAGTGTAAGGCGCTTCGGCTCGGCTGCCTAGACGGACTCGACGAAGTCGAGCACCCGGCGCCAGGCGTCCTTCGAGGCGTCCGCGAACTCCTCGTGGCGGCGGTCGAAGAAGCTGTGCGGAGCGCCCTCGTACGTCACGAGCTCGTGCTCCACGCCGGCGGCGGCGAGGGCGTGCTCGAAGGCGGCGTTGTCGGCGGCCGTGATGTTCTGGTCGTCCCCCGCCTGCAGCGCCAGGATCGGCGCATCGATCTCGCGCGCACGCTGCGCCGGGCCGGGCGAGCCGTCGTTGCCGAGCCCGGGTCTCCCGTAGAAGCCCACCGCGCCAGCCAGCCCGTGACCGCTCGCGGCGGCAAGCCACGACTGCCGCCCGCCGAAGCAGAACCCGACCGTGAAGATCGCGCTGTAGAAGCCCCTGAGGTGCTGGACCGCCGCGCGCACGTCGGCCTGGATCCCCTCGGGCGTCGTCTGCGCGACGTGATCCGTGTACTGGAAGTCGTCGCCGCGCTTCGCGACACCGGCGGTCCGGCCGAAGTAGTCGATCGCGACGGCGCCGATCCCGCGCTCGCCGAAGCGCAGCGCGAGCTCCTCGTAGAAGCGGTAGAGGCCGCGGACGTCGGGAAGGACGACCACGCCCGCCGCGCCGGGCTCCTCGGGTGTGGCGGCGAACGCCGCGAAGCGGTTCCCGTCGGCGGCTTCCAGCACGAGGTCCTCGTGGGACACGGCCGCTCCGGAGAGCGCCGGGATAGGCGGCAGCGAGTCGAGCTCGAAGCACACGCGGGCGACGATACCTCCGTCGCCGCAGCGGCAGCTCAGCTGCCCGGGTAGGAGGGTGGCCCGGTCCAGCGGGTCGGGTCGAACCCGTACAGCTGGACGACGTCGGGCGAGGCGGCCGCCTCGGCGGCTCGGCCCTCGTCGTAGGCCCACACCTCCTCGCGCTCTCCGTTCCGGTCTCCTCGGCCTCGACCTCGTATACCTCGCGCGCGCGAGACGAGAGAGACGCGGACACGAAGTCGCTCGACTCGGTCGACCGCTCGAGCCCGTGCTGGTCGATCACGGCGGAGACGAGGTCGAGCGTCGTGACGTAGCCGCGACCGACGAGGATCTCGCCGAGCCGCCGGTCGGCCGTCCGCTGCTCCTGGAGCGCCTCGGCGAGCTGCGACTCGTCGAGGGCGCCCCGCTCGACGAGCAGGCGCCCGAGCGGCCGCCACGGCTTCGCCTCGTCCTCCGCGAGCTCGCCGGGCCGGGTGTCGTCGGCGGGCGCGAGCTTGAGCTTCACGTCGATCCCGCACTGCTCGGCGAGGGCGCGCGTCAGCTCGGGCCCGGAGATCGCGCCGTGGGCGACGAGGATCTCGCCGAGCCGGCGACCGGTTCGCTGCTGCTCGGCCAGCGCGTCCTCGAGGTCGGCGGCGCGGACGAGGCCCTTCTCGACGAGGAGGTGCCCGAGCGGCCGCCAGGGGTAGACAGGCTGGTGCACGCTCAGATGATCGGCACCGACCCGCCTAGCCTGTAGACAGGCAAACTCCCCCTTCGGTGCAAGCGAGCCCCGCCGAGACGCTCTCGATCCCCAGCCGGACGAACGCGGCCGCGGTGGAGGAGGCGCGCATCGGCTCGCGCCGGCTCGGCGTCGTCGTCTTCGCCTCGGGCGCGGGAGCGCTCGCCACGGAGATCTCCGCCTCGCGGCTCCTCGCGCCCTACTTCGGCGCCTCGACCGTCGTGTGGGCGAACATCATCGGGCTCATCCTCGTCTACCTCTCGCTCGGCTACTGGCTGGGCGGGAAGCTCGCCGATCGCCGCCCGGACCCGCGCTACCTCGGCGCGATCGTGCTCGCGGCCGGGCTCTTCATCGCGGCGACGCCGTTCGTCGCCCGGCCGCTCCTCGACCTGGCGCTGCGCGGCTTCGACGCGCTCTCGGTCGGCGCGGTCGCGGGCTCCTTCTTCGCCGCGCTCGGCCTCTTCGCCGTCCCGATCACGCTGCTCGGCATGGTCTCGCCGTTCGCGATCCGGCTGGCCCTCGCCGACGTGCGCGAGGCGGGGCAGGTCGCCGGCCGCCTGTACGCCCTCTCGACGGTCGGGAGCATCGGTGGGACTTTCGTCTCGGCGCTCGTCACGATCGAGGCCTTCGGGACGCAGCGGACGATGGTCGGCACGGCCGCGCTGCTCGCCTTCGCGGCGGCGCTCCTGCTCGGGCCGCGGGCACTCGTCGTCGCGGGCGTCGTCGCCGGGCTCACGCTCGTCCCGCCGGGCGCGGTGAAGAGCACCTCGGGCCTCCTGTACGAGACCGAGTCTCCGTACCAGTACGTCTCGGTGGTGCGCCAGAGCGACGGCTCGCGCGTGCTCGAGCTGAACGAGGGCCTCGTCGCGCACTCGGTCTGGTACCGGTCGAGCGTGCTCACCGGCGGCTACTGGGACCTCTTCCTGCTGCTGCCGCCGCTCCTCGACCGGCCGCCCGAGCGGATGCTCGTGATCGGGAACGCCGGCGGCACCGTCGGCCGCGCCTACGGCCGCTTCTATCCACGCGTCGTGATCGACGGCGTCGAGCTCGACCCGGCGGTGACGCGCGCGGGGCGCCGCTTCCTCGGGCTCGGCGACAACCCGCGGCTGCACGTCGTCACCGCGGACGGGCGGCCGTACCTGGCGCTGACCAAACGGCGCTACGACCTGATCGTGGTCGACGCGTACCGCCAGCCGTACATCCCGTTCTACCTCGCGACCCGCGAGTTCTTCGCGCTCGCCCGCGCGCACCTGCGCCCCGGCGGCATCGTCGCCCTGAACGTCGCGGCAACGCCGAACGACCACCGCCTCTCGCGCGCGATCGGGACGACGCTGCTTGCCGTCTTCCCGCAGGCGTGGCGCTGGCCGGCGCTGCGTTTCAACGAGCTCCTCCTCGCATTCGACCGGTCGACCTCCCGCGCCGAGCTCGTCCGGCGGGTCACGCGTGTCCGCGGCCGCCTCGCCGGTCTCGCGCCGCTCTTCCGCCGGGAGCTCGTGCCGGTTCGCGCGTCCGGGCGCCCGCTGACCGACGACCAGGCGCCGGTCGAGTGGATCACCGACCGGATGATCCTCGACCAGATCCGCCGTGGCGGACGGCTGGACGAGCGCTCGCTCCCTACGGCGCCGTAGCTCAACCCCGAGTCGGTTCGAGCCGATCCCTGGCCAATGCGGCTCTCACTCGTGCTCGCCCTCGCCGCGACGCTACTCCTTGCCGGGATCGTCGGGGTCCGACACGCCCGCTCGAGCCGCGCCCCCGTGCACCACGGCTTCGCGCTCGCGCTCGACCGCGTCGCACGTGACATCTCCGGCCGGCGCGACGTCTACGTCCGCTGCGGCTTCACGTCGGATCCGTCCATCCTCGGCACCGTCACCTTCTACGGCTCCTCGCCGGGACGCGAAGCGCTGCTCGCGCCGTCGGTCTGCGCCGTTCTGCGCCGCGTCTGGGAACGGCAGCCGCTTCCCTCGCTCGCCTGCACCGAGCTCGGGCACGGCCAGTGCGGCGAAGACGTGATCGCCCTCGCGTGGTCGGCGTCGGCGCTCGCGCACGAGTCGTACCACCTCCGCGGCGTGCGCAACGAGGCCGCCGCCGAGTGCTACGGGCTCCAGTCGACGGCGTTCGCCGCGGAGCGCCTCGGTGCGCCGACGGCCTACGCGGAGCGCCTCGGCACGTACACGTTCTGGAACGTCAGGCCGCCGGTCGACGGCGGCTACTTCTCGTCCGACTGTCGCGACGGCGGCCCGCTCGACCTGCACCCCGCGAGACACGTCTGGCCCTAGAGGCTCAGGACGCGGCGGTATCCCCGGGCCGGGGCTCCTCGACGCCGGTCTCGGGCGGGCCGACCGGAACGGGCCGCAGCGGGCGGAGGTAGAGCCACTCGTAGCCGAGCGCCGCGATGACCGCGCCGAGCGCCGGCCCCAGGTAGTAGATCCAGCACTGGCCCCAGGAGTTCTCGACGAGCTGCGGCCCGAGGGCGCGCGCGGGGTTCATCGCCGCGCCGGTGACGGGCCCGCCCATGAAGACGTCCATCGTGATCGTGAGGCCGATTCCCAGCCCGGCAATCGACTTGAACGCCCCACGCGGGTCGACCGCCGTCGCCCACACGGCCCAGACGAGGAAGAAGGTGAGCACGACCTCGATCAGGAGGCCTCTCCACTGGGTCACCCCGTGTACGTGGGGGACGCTGGCGAGCGTCGCGCCGTGCAGGAAGATCGCGCGCAGCAGGAGCGCGGCCGTGACCGCGCCCAGGAGCTGGGCGAGCCAGTAGACCGCCGCCAGCCGGGCGGTGATCCGGCGTGCGAGCGTGAACGCGAGCGTGATCGCAGGGTTGAAATGGCCGCCCGAGATGTGCCCGAGGTTCGAGACCATGATTCCGATCGCGAGCCCGTTGGCGAGCGCCACGGCGACGATGTCGCCGCCCGAGACGATCCCCGCGCCGCCGCCGATGAAGATGAGCGTGAACGCCCCGACGAACTCGGCGACGCCGCGGCGAAGAGCGTCCTCCTCCACGGCGCGTCAGCGTACGAGGACGGCCGGACGGCGCTCCGGAACCCTTCTGGTACGTTGGGTCGGGTGAGCGAGGCGCCCTCCACCGACTCGGTCTACGAGGTCGAGTGCCCCCACTGCCACAAGCCGTTCACGGGCGAGCTCATCGACGGCGCCGCCGCCCGCTACCAGGGCTTCAAGTGCCCGCACTGCAAGCTCTTCGTGCCGTACGAGCGCGCCGACGAGCAGGAGCTCGTCGAGCGGCGCGACTGAATCAAGCGCTCGTCGCCGGCTGCCGATAGCAGCGACGTGGCCCTCGACGTTGCGGCTCCAGCTATGGACCGCCCCACGCTCGCGCACGCGCGCGTGGGTGCGATCTCCGCCCGGGTCGGCCTCCCGGCGATCGTCCTGACGAGCTTCCTGCTGCGGCTCGTCGCCGCCGTCGCGCACTCGACGCCGCTCTACTTCCCGGACGAGTACATCTACGGCGGCCTGGCCCGGAGTCTCGCCACCTCGGGCCGGCTCGCGATCCGGGGGACCGCGGCTCATTTCCCGGCGCTCCTGGAGCCTCTGCTCGCGTCGCCGTTCTGGCTCTTCGGCGACCCGGTCCTCGCGTACCGGCTCACCCAGGGGTTGAACGCGCTGGCCATGTCGCTCGCCGCGATCCCGGTCTACCTGCTCGCGCGCCGTCTCGGCCTCGGGAGCGGGCTCGCGCTGGGATCGGCGGCTCTGGCCGTCGCCTGTCCCGACCTGTTGTACGCGTCGTTCGTGATGGCCGACCCGATCGCGTACCCACTCGTCCTCGGCGGGATCTACGCCGCCGTCTGCGCGCTCGAGCGGCCGACACGCCGGGCCCAGCTCGCATTCGTCGCGCTCGGTGGGCTCGCCGCCTTCGCCCGGCTCCAGTACGTGGTCCTTCCGGCAGCGTTCGTGGTCGCCGCATTCGTGATCGAGCGGCGGCGGGCGCTGCGTGTGCATCGGCTCCCGCTCGCGCTGCTCGCGCTTCCGGTCGTCGCGGCGCTGGCCGTCGGCCCCTCGCGTGTCCTCGGCTACTACTCGGGGATCGCGCACCTGCACGTCGGCGCCGGCTCGATCCTGCACTGGGCCGCGGTCGACGCGATGCTGCTCGCCTACTCCTCGGGCTGGATCCTCGTGCCGGGCGCCCTGATCGGGTTCGTGCTCGCCTTCGCGCGTCCGAGAAGTCGTGCGGAGCAGGCGTTCGCGGTCTTGGTCGCCGTCTACACCGCGGGCCTCTTCGCCGAGGCGGCGCTGTATGCGTCGAGCGGCTCGACGAGGTTCCAGGAGCGCTATCTGTTCACGCTTCTCCCGCTCGTCGCGCCGGCGTTCGGCCTCTATGTCGTGCGCGGGTGGCCGCGCCGGCTGGCGCTCGTTGCGCTCGCCGCCGCTATGGTCGTGCTCTCTGCGCGGATCCCGCTCTCCGGCTTCACGGCGGCGGACAACAAGCAGGACTCGCCGTTCCTCTTCGCGGTCTTCCGGCTCGAGGGCCTGCTCGGCGTCGGCAGCGGGGCACTGGCGGTCGCATTGGCGGCGCTGGTCCTGTCGCTTGCGGCCGTGGCGGTGGCGCGCAGGAAGCAGGGAGCTGCGGTCGCTCTCGGCCTAGCGGTCGTCGCCGCGGGCGCCGCTTCGGCGGGCGCCTTCGCGTTCGACGCGCACAACGCACGCAACGTCCGGAGCTCACATCTCCCGCCGGATCTCCGGTGGATCGACCACGCCGCGACGGGGCCGGTCACGCTCGTCCAGACCGCGGGGGCGCCGCGCGGCCGGGCGCTCGAGCAGCTGTTCTGGAACAGCTCGGTCACCCGGATCGCGCTTCTCAAGGGCGCCGTTCCGACGGATGCGTTCGGGGCGGAGACGGTGCGGATCGCGCGCGACGGCCGCCTGGTGGGCCCGCGCGGTGCGATCCGCGGCTCCCTGCTCGTGGAGGAGTTCGGCGCGCGCGTCGAGCTCTCCAGTGCGACGAGGGCGGCGGCCGGGTCGAGCCTCGTGCTGTGGCGCTCGCCCGGCACGCCGCGGGTCTCGGTGCTCGCCTCCGGGCTCTACTTCGACGGCTGGCTGGCGCGGACCGGCTCGTTCACCGTCTGGCCGGACGCGAGCGGCGTCGCGCGCGGGACGCTGTCGTTGGTGCTCCGCCTTCCCGCCGGGACGGAGCGAACGCCGCTGCACTTCCGGGCCCCGGGTCTCGATCGCCGGGTCTCGATGTCCCCCGGCGAGCGCCGAGTCGTCCGGTTCCACGTGGTTGCCCACGGCCCGTGGCGCTTGGTGTTCCGCACGACGCAGACGGGCTTCCTCGGCGACGGCCGGGCGATCAGCGTGCAGGCCGCGGCGCCGCGTTTCGTCCGCCGCTAGAGACGTCCGTCCGGGCCAGCGGGGACTGTCCCCGCCGTCGCCCCTGGACACGTCTGCTTGGGCCAGCGGGGACTGTCCCCGACCGGCCCGGCGAGACCTGGCCGAGCTAGACGCAGTCCTTGAGGCCTTGCGCCTCGGGGAGGCCCTCGAGCTTCTTCAGCGTGTTGTTCTCGATCTGGCGGATGCGCTCGCGCGTGACGCCGAAGGCGCGACCGACCTCCTCGAGCGTGCACGGCTGCTCGCCCTTGAGCCCGAAGCGAAGCTCGATCACCTTCCGCTCACGCTCCGGGAGCGACGAGAGCGCGTTCTCGATGTCCCCGCGTCGCAGCGACAAGGACGCCGAGTCGAACGGCGACTCCGCCTGCTCATCCTGCACGAAGTCCCCGAGCTCCGACTCTTCCTCCTCGCCGATCGGCTTCTCGAGCGAGACCGGAAGCTGCGACATGCGCAGGATCTCGCGCACCTCCTCGGTCGTCATCTCGAGCTCCGTCGCGATCTCGTCTGGCCGCGGCTCGCGCCCAAGGCGCTGCACGAGCTGGCGCTCGATGTGGACGACCTTGTTCAGCTTCTCGACCATGTGGACGGGGATCCGGATCGTCCGCGCCTTGTCCGCGATCGCCCGCGTCACGGCCTGCCGGATCCACCACGTCGCGTACGTGGAGAACTTGTAGCCCTTCCGGTAGTCGAACTTCTCCACGGCGCGGATCAACCCGAGCGAGCCCTCCTGGATCAGGTCCAGGAAGGACAACCCGCGCCCGAGGTACGACTTCGCGATCGACACGACGAGGCGCAGGTTCGCCTCGATCATCTGCATCTTCGCGGTCATCTCCCCGCGCTCGATGCGCTTGGCGAGGTAGACCTCCTGGTCGGCCGTCAGCAGCGGCACCTTGCCGATCTCCCGCAGATAGAGGCGAAGCGAGTCGAGCGAGGGCTCGACGGTGAGGTCGAGCTTCGGCCCCTTCTCCTCCTCCGCGAGGGCCGGCTGCTCGTGCGGCGGATGCTTGTGCGTCTCCCCCTCGACCAGCTCGATCGAGTGGTCGATCAGGTACGTGTAGAAGTCCTCGATCTGCTCCTTCGTGAGCTCGACGTCTTCGAGCCCGGCGACGATCTCGTCGTAGGTGAGGAAGCCTTTCTCCTGCCCGTCCTGGACGAGCTTCTGGAGTTCTTCTACATCTGGGAGGGAGATGTCGACGGTGAGCATGGACCTCGGCTTTCTGCGCTCGGCGGGACGGGGACTCGAACTGCCTAGGCACGCAAAGAGCCGGTACACACTGCCCCCGGCTCACCTGATCGTGGCCGGATAGTACACAGCCACGGCCAAAAGCGGAACCCATTTTTTCACTGCTCCGTCACGATCTCGCCACATTCCTCGCCACGGCTGTTGAGGAGCGGCAGCCGCCCCAGCGCCGCTCGCTCGAGCGCGTCGCGGTCGAGACCGAGCCGGGCGAGGAAGACGCCGAGCGCCGGCCGGACGCCGCGGCCGCTCCCGTCCTCGACCTTGACCGCGACGCCCAGGCCGTCGGGGCCGACGGTGCAGAGCAGACCCTCCGCCCCGCCCTTCGCGGTCCAGCCGGGAAAGCCACGCATGAGCAGCGTGTCGGCCGCGTCGCCGCCCCGGATCAGCTCCGGGTAGGCGCGCATCGCCGTCGCGACGCGCCCGCCCGCGTCCAGCGACTCGAGCCGCGAGAACGCGTACGCCATCCGCTCGAGGGACAGCGCGAAGGTGACGACTCCGCAGCCGTCGACCGCCGTGGGCACGTCTCCCGCGGACACCTCGGCCGCGGCCGCGACCTCGGCGAAGCACCCCTGCTGGACCGGGTGGTCGGCGAGCCGGTAGCCGCGGAAGGGCCACCCGCGGGCGCGGCAGAGGGCGAGCATCCCCGCGTGCTTGCCCGAGCAGTTGTGCCGCACGCGCGAGCGGAAGCGCCTGGAGCGGCTTCGCGGACGAGCGCATGAAGGCGACGAGCTCGGGGTCGCCCGCGCTCGCGACGACGCGTCCGCCCTGCACCGCGACGGCGTGGACGACGTGGACCGCCTCGACGATCGCGCCGCGGCGAACGACTACCCTGACCGGCTCCAATGCGCAAGAGACCCTAAGTGCCCGAGCTTCCCGAGATGGAGGCGTGGCGCCGCGCCCTCGACGAGCCCGTCAAGGCGTTCCCGATCGTGAAGGCCGGGCCGGCCCACGTCGCGACGCTGAAGACCTACGACCCGCCCCTGTCCGCGCTCGAGGGTCGGCGGCTCGCCGGGGCACGACGCCGGGCGAAGCGGCTGCTCTTCCCGACCGACGACGGCGAGCTCGTCGTCCTCGTCCACCTGATGACCGCGGGGCGGCTGCGCTACCTCCGCTTCGGCGAGAAGGGCCCGAAGACGCCCGCGTTCCAGCTCGTCTTCGAGGGCGGCTCGCGGCTCGTGCTCACCGAGGCCGGCTCGAAGAAGCGAGCCGGAGTCTGGCTGCTGAGCCCCGAAGCGGCCGAGGCAGAGCTCGCCCACCTCGGTCCCGAGGCGCTCGGTTTCGGCGCGGAGCGGCTCGCCGAGCTCGGCACGCAGGAGTCCCGCCGGCTGCACTCGCTTCTCCGCGACCAGCGCCTGATCGCCGGGATCGGTCGCGCCTGGGCGAACGAGATCCTGCACGCGGCGCGGCTGTCGCCGTACGCGCTCTCGGCCGACCTCGATCGCGAGGAGGTCGAGCGGCTGTCGGCGGCGATCGACGGCGAGCTCCAGCGAGGCCTCGAGCTCCGGGAGCGCGGAGTGAACGACGCGAGGACCTACCGCGTCCACAACAAGCTCGGTCAGCCGTGCCACGTCTGCGGCGCGCCGATCGCACAGGTCGACTTCGAGGAGCACACGATCTACTACTGCCCCGACTGCCAAACGGGAGGCCGCGTGCTCAAGGACCGACGGCTCTCTCGCCTCTTGCGATGAGGAGCACGCGGCGGCTTCCAGCGGATCGATCGGTCGTTTCAGACGGTTGTGCGGCGAAGCCGCACAACCTGACGTCGGCACCGCAAGCGGTGCCTCAGTGCCAAACGGGAGGCCGCGTGCTCAAGGACCGACGGCTCTCTCGCCTCTTGCGATGAGGAGCACGCGGCGGCTTCCAGCGGATCGATCGGTCGTTTCAGACGGATGTGCGGCAAAGCCGCACGTCCTGACGCCGGCACCAGAAGCGGTGCCTCAGTGCCAGACCGGCGGCCGGGTGCTCGAGGACCGCCGGCTGTCGCGGCTGCTCCGCTAGCTCGGCGGCGCGCGGAAGAGCAGCCGTTCCTTCTGCTTCGGGTCGCCGTCCGTGTAGTACGGCTTGGTCCAGCCGTCGGTCGCGTCGAGGTACAGCTTCGCCGGCGGATCGGGCGCGGGCGCGCTCGGGTTGGGCGCCATCGCGCCGCCGGTGACGCCGACCTTGCCCCGGAAGTGGTAGGCGGTGAAGGTGCGCATGAACTCGCCCAGGTACACGTCCGCCACCGACTTGTCGCCCCGGATGACCAGCATGTTCTCGTCGTTGGCGTCGGTGGAGGCGTCGCTGAAGTTTGCCGAGCCCGTGATCACGATCGGGTCGTCCCCGAGCGGATCGATCAGCATGATCTTCGTGTGCACGAAGTGGACGTGCTCGGTCAGGCCGATCAGCGCGAGCATCTCCTTCTGCCACTGCCGCCAGCCGCCGTCGCCGATGAACGATCCCGCCGCGACCACGTTGTCCGGATCGCGGCTGAGCGTGTCGATCGTGCCGTCCTCCTTCTCGAGCAGGAGGTAGCGGAGGTACGTCTTGTGCTCCTCGAAGATCGCCCGCAGCTCCTTCGAGACGCCGAAGGCGGCCGTGAGAAAGACGCTGTTCTCGGCGCCGTCCATGAGCTTCGCGTACCAGTTCAGGACGGCGAGATCGTGGTGCGGGCTGAAGAGGGTCGTCACGCCGGCCGGCGGTTTGCCGTCGAACGACGGCAGGTTCTGGTCGTTGGCGTCCTTGATCGTCGGCCCGTCGGGATCGGTGCTCAGCGCCGTCCAATGCTCGAGGTAGCTCGCCGCCACCTGAGGGTCGCGGACGGCGTGCCCAACGTTCAGGTGCCCGAAGATGCCGCCCTCGGTGACGTTCGTCGAGCCGGTCCAGACCGCCTTCGGCTCGCCGTTCTCCAGCAGGACCAGGTACTTGTTGTGCGAGATCCGGACACCTTTCGTACGCTCGATCATGAGCGTCTGCCGGATGCCGACCGAGTCGGCCGCCGCGTGGTTCTTGTCCACCGGCTCCCCGGCCGAGTTCGGGATGCAGTCGTAGATGATATTGACGTCGGCGCCCGCGCCGCTCGCAGCCTTGAGCGCCTGCAGGACCGGCTCGTACTGGAACTCGTAGATCGATCCGCGGAGGGCGAACGTCGGACCGGTCGCCTGGCCGATGAAGTCGAGGAGCCCTTCCTCGAGCCCGCGTGAGAGCCACGTCCAGGCCGGCGCGCCGACGTCTCGTGGATTCTGGTTGTCGAACTTGATCGCGTATGCCTGCGCCGCCGAAGGCCCGCGGTTGAAGAAGATCGCGTGCCCGCCGCTCGTCCCGCTCTCCGTTCGCACCGCCAGCTCGACGACGTCGCCGGCCTGGAGGGCTCCCGCCGTGCCGCGGAGCGACGTCACGCGATAGCGGTAGTCGTGATCGGGATCGACGGTGTAGTGGCCCCAGACGAACGCCTGGAAGGGGTTCAGCAGGCTGCTGTGGTCCGGGTGCTCGCCGACGTCGTTCGCTTCGAAGAGCAGGAGGTTCCGCAACGGCTGGAAGCCGTGCCCGCTCCCGTCGTCGACCTCGATCCCGAAGCCGGCGAGACCCGCCACGGCGTCGTCTGCGACGTCGATGCCGAAGAGGACGACGTTCGTGCCGGCGATCGCCTGCACCGAGGTCGCTCCGTTGCTCGCCGGTACTCGCATCCGTTGACCGCGGACACCTTCCCATCCGTGCGGCGACGGCGCAAGCCCTACGCGGGCAGGCGGACGAGCAACGCGTCCCCAGCGAGCTCGACGGAGCCGCCGAGGGCTCGCACCGCTCGGACGGCGACCGCGGCCCCGAGATCGCGCAGGTCCTCGCCGAGGACGACGGGCGCCGACGCAGGGGTGATCGGCGAGACCGTGACCTCGCGACCGGCCACGCGCACGTCCACGCTGTCGAGACCGCCGTGCCGAAGCGCGCAGCGGACGAGCGCCGCGAGCGCGCGCTCCGCCGCGGCCTCGTCGACGGTCACCTCCTCACCCTCGCCCTCCACGCGCACCATCTCCTCGTCGAGCCTCGCCGCCGCGGCGCGGGCCAGCTCGCCCAGGTCGACCTGCGTCGTCGTCGGCTCGTAGCGGCCGGCCTCGATCCGCGCAGCGAGGCCGAGCTCGTCGAGGAGCTGCGCGAGCTGCCGGGACGCGGCCTCGATCATCTCGAGATACCGGCCGGCGGGCTCCTCGAGCTCCGCCGTCTGCGCGATCGTCCGCGCGAAGCCGTGCACGGTTGCGAGCGGGGTGCGCAGATCGTGGCAGGCGAGCGAGACGAGACGGGCGAAGGACGTATCCTGACCGGCGGACATGGAGCCTCGGAACCTTCTCACAGACGACCTCCAGGCCTCCGCGCCCGAGGTGCGGATCGGCCTCTCCCGCGTCGGCGTCACGGGCGTGCACAAGGCGATCCGCCTCTCGTACGCCGGCGTCGAGAAGC
>VAYE01000171.1 GCA_005883235.1 Actinomycetota bacterium | reverse complement strand
TGACTCGCCGTCCACGAGCGCCACGCGTTCCCAGTGCCGGACGACGTATCGGCCGAGCCCGCTCCGCGGCTCGTCGATCAGCCCTCGGTGGACGAGCTCGACGAGATCCGCGGTCTCGTCGTCGTCGAGCTCGTTCCCCTCGAGGAGCCCGAGCTTGACGCCGGCAGCGGTCACCCGTTGCTCGAAGTCGAAGGCGTTGAAGGCAAACCGGTAGCCGAGGAACTCGATCTCGTAATCCTCGCCCGAGGTGTAGTTCGTCTCCGGGATCATCCGTTTCTGAGGATAACGCCAGCTAAGGCGCCGCTTGCGGTGCCGACATCAGGATGGGGGGCCTCGCCCCGCATCCGTCTGAACCGACCGGTCGACGCGCTCGCGTTCACCCGAAGGCCTAAGGTGGCGCTCGTGAGCATCCGTGTCGCCTTCGCCTCGGTGGTCGTCGCGGGGCTCGTCTTACTGGCGGTGACGCTCACCGATCTCTCGTTCGAGCGCGCGGCGCTGCTGGCGCCGGTGCTCGTCGTCGGCGTGGCGGCGATCGCCGGCCTCTTCGTCCTCTGGGGACGTGTCGGCTACCAGCACTTCCGCGAGAGCCGGCATCCGCGTGTCATCGTCGGCGCCGCCGTGGTGATCGTCCTCGTGGCGCTCGTGCTCACGATGCTCGGCGTGAAGCTGCCGCGCGAGTAGTCACACTTTCGGCGCTCCTCCACGGCGCTGGGGCCGCCTATCCGGGGCGGTTCCGTCCGATCGCCTCCGTACCGTCGAGTGCGATGCAACAGGGCACGTGGACGATCCGTCCGTGCCCGCACCGGGAGTCCAGCTTGCTCGCCCGCGAGCTCGGCCTCAGCGAGATCACCGCAAGCGTTCTCGTCCGGCGCGGCTACGGCGACCCCGACGACGCGCGGGCCTTCCTGGCCGGCGAGCAGCCCCTGCACGACCCGTTCCTGCTCGGAGACATGGCCGCGGCGTGCGAGGCGATCCGCGGAGCGGTCGACGCCGGCAAGCCGATCTGCGTCCACGGCGACTACGACGCCGACGGGATCTGCGCCACCGCGCTCGCCGTCCTCACGCTGCGCGAGCTCGGGGCGGACGTCTCGTGGCACCTCCCGAGCCGCTTCGACGAGGGGTACGGAATCTCGGGCGAGACGCTCACGCGGCTCGCCGGCGAGGGCTGCGGGCTCGTCCTCAGCGTCGATTGCGGCATCACCGCGGTCCACGAGGTCGCGGCCGCGCGCGCGCTCGGCCTCGAGGTCGTCGTCACGGACCACCACCAGCCGGGCGAGCGGTTGCCGGACTGCCCGCTCGTCGTGACGCGGCCGTCCGACTACCCGTTCCCGGAGCTGTGCGGCACCGGCGTCGTCTTCAAGCTCGCGCAGGCGCTCCTGGGGCCGGACTCCGAGCCGCTCAGGCGGCACCTCGATCTCGTGGCGCTCGCCACCGTGGCCGACGTCGTCCCGCTGGTCGGCGAGAACCGGTCGCTTGCGATCGCGGGCCTTCGCACGCTGACGCGGACTCGCAAGCGGGGCCTGCGGGCGCTGATGAAAACGGCTCGGGTCGATCCGGCGGCGCTCGACGAGTCGTCGATCGGCTACCGGCTCGCGCCGCGGATCAACGCCGCCGGCCGGCTCGGCCATCCCGCGACCGCCCTCGAGCTGCTCCTCACCGAGGATGCGGAGCGGGCCGAGCGGCTGGCGTTCGAGCTGGAGACGCTGAACCGCGAGCGGCAGGTGGTCGAGGAGCGAATCCTCCGCGAGGCGGTCGCGCAGGTCGACTCCTGGCCGGAGTCGCGCCAGGCCCGTCGCGGCTACGTCCTCGCCGACGCCGGCTGGCACGAAGGCGTGATCGGCATCGTCGCGTCACGCCTCGCCGAGCGGTTCCACCGGCCTGTCGTGCTCGTCGCCGGAGGCGAGGGGCTGTGGAAGGGCTCCGGCCGGTCGATCCCGTCCTTCGACCTCCACGCGGGCCTCGGGGCGTGCGCGGAGCACCTCGAGCGGTTCGGCGGGCACCGGGCGGCGGCGGGGCTCTCGATCGACCCAATCAGAGTGGACGCGTTCGCCGAAGCGTTCGCCGAGCACGCCGACGACGTCCTTCCCGAAGACGAGCTGCGGCCCGTCGCACAGGTCGACGCCGTGCTCCCGCGCGGCCGCCCGCTGACGCTCGAGCTCTGCGCCGAGCTCCGGAGCCTGGCTCCCTTCGGCCTCGGGAACCCGCCGGTGACCCTCCTCGCGCCGGGGTGCGAGCTGGTCGACCTGGCCGCCGTCGGCGAGGGCAAGCACCTGCGTTTCCGCGTGAAGCACGAGACGGGGCAGGACGCCGGGAGCGCGATCGCCTTCCGGCTCGGCCCGCAGCTCGACCGCTACCGGCGTGTCGGCCGCTACGACGTCGCGTTCCGGCTCGAGGAGAACCACTGGAACGGCACCGTGGCGCCGCAGCTCGTCGTGCAGCGGATCTTCGACACGCCCGAGGCCTACCTCGAGCTCATGGCGCGCTTCGAGGGCTCATGGCGCTCGCCTCCGCCGGATCTCGCCGCCGTGCTGGAGGAGCTCGGCGTCGGCGACGGCGCGCCGAAGCGTCACTTGCTGGAGTCGAAGGCGTTCCGCGAGCTGCTCGCCGAGCCTGAGCTGGCGGCTGCTGCCTAGCGGCTAGCCCCGACCGACAGGCGCGCGACCCGGCGCGGGCGCCAGGGGCGCTCGGCGGAGGCCATCGAGTCGAGGGTGAGGAGGAGGCGCGCAAGCCGGGCGGCCTTGCGCTCCTGACGGCGGTTCCTGAGCACGGTCGTCATCGGTTCTGTATCGGGGTCTCGATACCTGCAATCGATCACGCATTTGGGGAGGATTTAGCCCGAGAAGGCCGGAGTACACTTGGTTCATGGCCGTTCTCGAGACGCATGAGGCGCACCGAAACCTCGTCGACGAGCTCCTCGAGGAGGTTGCGGCGTACAACCCGGAGGTCGACCGGGAGCTCCTGACGCGCGCGTTTCGCTTCGCCGCGGCCGCGCACGAAGGGCAGCAGCGCCGGTCGGGCGAGGAGTTCATCCACCACCCGTGGGGCGTGGCGAAGATCTGCGCGCAGCTTCGGCTCGACGAGCAGACGATCTCCGCGGCGCTCTTGCACGACGTCGTCGAGGACACGGAGACCGAGCTCGACGAGGTGCGCGCTGAGTTCGGCGACGAGATCGCCCGCCTCGTCGACGGCGTGACGAAGCTGACGCGCGTCCAGTTCCAGAGCCGCGAGCAGGCCGAGGCGGAGAACTACCGGAAGATGGTCGTCGCGATGGCCGAGGACGAGCGGGTCATCCTGATCAAGCTCGCCGACCGGCTCCACAACCTGCGCCAGATCGAGTACCTCGGCAAGCAGAAGCAGCTGCAGAAGGCGCGCGAGACGCTCGAGGTGTACGCGCCGCTCGCCCACCGACTCGGTATCCACGCGCTCAAGTGGGAGCTCGAGGACCTCGCCTTCGCGACGCTCCACCCGCGCAAGTACGAGGAGATCACGACGATGGTCGCGGAGCGCCGACCCGATCGCGAGGAGCACGTGCGCGAGGCCGGCGCCGTCCTGAAGGCCGAGCTCGACAAGGTCGACATCCCCGTCGACATCTCCGGCCGCCCGAAGCACTTCTACTCCATCTACGACAAGATGGCCAAGCGCGGTCGCGAGTTCAACGAGATCTACGACCTGACCGCGATGCGGGTCGTGATCGAGCGGTCGGGCGAAGAGGGAACGCGCGTCGGTCCCGAAGGGCGGCCGCTCGAGATCCAGGTCCGCACGCGCGCGATGCACGAGATCGCCGAGCTCGGAATCGCCGCGCACTGGCTCTACAAGCGCGGGCCTCGCCGGCGCGACCCGGAGTGGACGGCCTGGGTGAAGCAGCTGATGGACTCGACGGCCCAGAACGACGAGGCCGATCCGCGCGAGTTCATGAAGACGTTCCGGATGGACGTGTTCGCCGACGAGGTGTACGTCTTCACGCCGAAGGGCGAGGTGAAGACCCTCCCGGCCGGGGCGACGCCGATCGACTTCGCCTACGCCGTGCACACGGACGTCGGCCACCGCACCGTCGGCGCGAAGGTGAACGGCCGCATCGTCCCCCTCCACTACCGCGTGAAGAGCGGCGACATCGTCGAGATCCTGACCTCGAAGTCAGGCCGGGGGCCCTCGCGCGACTGGCTCTCGCTCGCGGCTTCGTCACGAGCCCGGAACAAGATCCGCCAGTGGTTCTCGCGCGAGACGCGGGAGGAGACCGAGCAGAAGGGGCGCGACGCGCTGGAGCAGGCGCTGAAGGCGCAGAAGCTGCCGTACAAGAAGATCGCCGGCTCGGCGGTGCTCGCCCAGGTGATTCGCGAGAGCGGCTTCAAGAAGGCGGAGGACTTCTACCTCGCGCTCGGCTCCGGCAAGCTCACCGCGAACCAGATCGTGAACAAGGTCCTCCAGCGCCTGAAGACCGATCAGGTCGCGCAGGAGGAGGCCGTCCCGCTCAAGACGCCGAAGGAGCGGAGCACGGTCTCGAGCGAGAGCGTCGGCATCAACGTCGTCGGCGCGGACGGCGTCCTCATCCGGGTGGCGAAGTGCTGCACGCCGGTGCCCGGAGACGCGATCGTCGGCTACATCTCGCTCGGCAAGGGCATCACCGTCCACCGCGAGGACTGTCCGAACGTGCGGACGCTGATGCGAAACCCGGAGCGCTTCACGCCCGTCGAGTGGGACGGCGGCGCGACGAAGAGCTTCCGGGTCCAGATCGCAGTGGACTCATGGGATCGCCCGCGCCTGCTAGAGGACGTGGCTCGGACGTTCGCCGAGCACGGGGCGAACATCGTCTCCTACGGCGGTGTGGTCGACGACCAGCTGGCGAAGAACTGGTACACGGCCGAGGTCGGCGACGTGAACGCGCTCCGCTCGCTGCTGAACGCGCTCCGCAACATCGAAGCGGTCTTCGACGCGTACCGCGTCACGCCATCCTCGTCGTAGTCCCTCGTTCGAGGGATCACAGGACGCGAGGCCGCCGCCGATAACGACGGGTTCAGCCGCTTTCCGAGCGGCCTGGCGGACCACGTCCCTCAAACGAGGGATGACCCCTCGAACGGGCGGGGTAGCCCGGACGAGGGATGGCGCGGGGCGCAGATCCGACTACAACGAGAGCGGGGGGAGGGGATGCAGCGGCCGCGTCGCCCGCCCGGCGAGGACCTGGGCGGGCACGCGGCTGTTCGCTCAGCGCGACCGCAGGGCGACGAGCGGCAGCACCGCAGCCGCGGCGGCCACGAGCAGGTAGGCGACGAGTGCCCCGGTCGCTCCGTGGCGGAGGTCGTCTCGATGGAGCAGTGGGACGAGCGCGAGGAGCGCGCCGGTCGGCGGCATGGTAATAAGGAGCGCGCGGGCGCGCAGCCGGTCGCCGTCCCACGCAGCCCACGTGTGGGCGAGGCCGAGGCAGCCGAGCCAGACGCCGAGGATGCGCGCGACGAGCGGCGTGATCGCGAACGGCCAAAGGCGCGTCGCGTAGGAGAGCTCGAACAGGAGGCCGACGCCTGCTACGAGGAGGAGGGCGCTGAGTGCCGCCACCGCGACCCGGCC
>VAYE01000048.1 GCA_005883235.1 Actinomycetota bacterium | reverse complement strand
CTGGCGCTCCGGGCCGTCGATCTCGACGTCGATCGGGTACGACCCGGGCCGACCCAGGAATCCGGGGAACGGATTGCCGACCAGGCCCAGGAACGCGTAGGCGTGCGTCTGGTAGCGGACGTAGGCGGCGAGGAAGGCGTGAACCGCCCGCGGGGACCGGCCGAGCGCGAGTGTCACGAACCAGTTGCCGATCACCGCGAGGAGAACGGCGATCCCCCACAGCAGGAGCCAGATGTAATGGGGGACGAAGAGCAGAAGCCGGAAGAAGACGGTGACCCGCGAGCGCCGCAGGTCGTCGTCCACGCGCAACCGCACGGGGTGCGCGGGTTGAGCGCCGAGCACGCCGACGGCGCCCGGGTCGGTGTTGGGGTACCGGTCGGTGAGCACGAGGACGTACGCGTGAACCTGTGCGAGATAGCCGAGCCCCCAGGCCAGCATGTTGCGGAAGCCCTGCGGCGCCCGGCCGCGCGCGAGCGCCGCGAACCACGTGAGGACGGCCACGAGGGCGAGCAGTCCGAGGGAGCCGCTGAACCCGGTCGACCCTCCTCCATGGCGGCCGTGTCCCTGACCGACGGCGAAGCCCCCGCTGCGGAGCACGCCTGCGAGGAGAAGCGCGGGAACCGCGAGCACGAGCCGGAAGAGGGTCTTCAGACGGTGCTGCGGTGCTCGGGGCGCGATCTCGACGTCGATCGGATAGCTCCCGGCTGCGCCGGTGAAGCCGGGAAAGGGATTCGCGGCGAGGAACAAGAACGCGCTTACGTGTGTCGAGTAGCGAACGTAGGCGGCGAGGAAGCGGTAGAGGAGCTCCGGCGAGCGCCCGGTCGCGAGCGTCGCGAACCAGTTTCCGATCGCGGCGAGAAATGCGGCGACGGTCCACAGAGCAAGCCAGACGAGGTGCGGGATCGCCAGCAGGAGCCTGAAGAAGACGGTGAGCCGCGACCGCCGAAGGTCGTCGGTGACGATGATGCGTGCCGGAACGCCTGCCATTTACGGTTGCCTTGGCCTGATCTTTCCAGAGTACGATCGCTCGCACCATGCCGCCGCTCGTCTCGCTCGACGACGTGCACGCGGCGCGCGAGCGAATCGCGGGGCGGCTGCACCGGACGCCGATGCTCGGCTCCCGCACCCTCTCGGAGCGCGTCGGCGCCGACGTCGCCTTCAAGGCCGAGCTCTTCCAGCGGACTGGTGCGTTCAAGCCACGCGGGGTCCTGAACAAGCTCGCCACGCTCTCGGACGAGGAGAAGCGGCGCGGCGTGATCTCGATCTCGGCCGGGAACCACGCTCAGGCGCTCGCCTACGCGTCGGCGGTCGAGGGCATCGACGCGCTCGTCGTGATGTGGGAGACGGCGAGCCCGATGAAGATCGCGGCCGCGCGGGCCTACGGCGCCACCATCGACACCGAGGCGCCCGACATCCCGAGCGCGTTCGAGCGGCTCGACGCGCTGATCGCCGAGACGGAGCGCACGCTCGTCCATCCCTACGACGATCCGGTCGTGATGGCGGGGCAGGGGACGGTGGGGCTCGAGATCGTCGAGGACGTGCCTGAGGTCGACCTCGTGCTCGTCCAGGTGGGCGGCGGCGGGCTCGTCTCCGGGATCGCGACCGCCGTCAAGGGACTGCGCCCGGACGCGCGGGTCGTCGCCGTCGAGCCGGAGCTCTCGGCGGCCCTGCACGAGAGCCTGAAGGTCGGCGAGCCGGTGACCGTCGAGCCGCAGTCGATCGCGGACGGCTTGAACGGCCCCTATGCGGGCGGCAACTGCGTCCAGATCTGCACTGCGCTCGGCGTCGAGTCGGTGCTCGTCACCGAGGACGACCTGAAGGACGCCTTCCGGTTCATGTACGGGCGGATGAAGCTCGCCTGCGAGGTCGCCGGCGCCGCGACGGCTGCGGCGCTCCTGGCCGGAAAGGTCGACGTCGAGCCCGGCTCGAAGGTGGCCGCCGTCGTCTCGGGCGGAAACGTGGCCCCCGAGACGGCCGCTGGTATCCTGGCCGGTCGATGAAGGCCGGTATCCATCCCGAGTACGTCCTGGCGACGGTTACCTGCTCCTGCGGGAACACGTTCCAGACGCGATCGACGAAGTCCGAGCTGCACGTCGAGATCTGCTCGAACTGCCACCCGTTCTACACGGGCAAGCAGAAGCTCCTCGACTCAGGCGGCCGGGTCGAGCGCTTCCAGCGGCGGCTCGAGAAGGCCGGCGGCGCACGGCGCGGCTAGCTCCTCGGATGTCTCAGACGATTGGCGGGCAGGCCGTCCTCGAGGGCGTGATGATGCGTGGCGCGTCGAACTGGTCGGTCGCCGTCCGCAAGCCGAACGGCGCGATCGCCCAGGTGCGCCGTCCGATCCAGTCGGCGATGGCGAAGCACCGGTTGCTGCGGCTGCCGATCGTCCGCGGCGTCGTCGCCCTCGGCGAGTCGCTCGCGATCGGGTTCCGCGCGCTCGCCATCTCTGCGAACTACGCCGCCCAGGAGGAAGGCGCAGGCGACGAGGAGCCGGCAACCGAGCTCTCGCGCGGCGCGCTGATCTTCGCCTTCGCGGTCGCGATCGGCTTCGCGGTGGCGCTCTTCAAGGTCACGCCCGCGCTCATCACCGACCTCATCGGCATCCAGGCGGGCTGGTTCGTGATCGTCGAAGGGCTGATCCGCGTGACGCTCTTCGTCGCCTATCTCGGCCTGATCTCGCTCCTGCCCGACCTGCGGCGCGTCTTCCAGTACCACGCCGCCGAGCACAAGGCCCTCAACGCCTACGAGGCGGGCGAGCAGCTCGAGCCGGAGCGCGTCCAGCGCTTCAGCCTCATCCACCCGCGCTGCGGCACCGCGTTCCTGCTCTGGGTGATGGTGATCGCGATCTTCGTCTTCGCGTTCTTCGGCCGACCTGCGTGGTACTGGCTGATCGCGACGCGGATCCTCCTGCTGCCGCTCATCGCAGGCCTCGCGTACGAGCTGATCCGGTTCGCGGGCAAGCACACCGGCAACCGCGTCCTGATGACGCTGCTCGCGCCCGGGCTCTGGCTCCAGCGCCTGACGACGCGCGAGCCGACGCTCGACCAGCTCGAGGTGTCGATCCGGGCGCTCCGCGACGTCCTCGAGCTCGAGCGTCAGGCAGCGCCCGACGCCGAGCGCGTCGAAGTGATGGCCTGAGACGTGCCCCGGGTCGAGCGCAGCGCGGAGGTCAGCTGGGAAGGGAACCTCGCCCGCGGCGAAGGGCGGATCTCGGCGCCCTCGGGAATCTTCTCGGAGGCGCCCTACTCGGCGGCGACGCGGATCGCCTCGCGCCCGGAGACGACGAGCCCCGAAGAGCTCCTCGCCGCCGCGCACGCCGGCTGCTTCGCGATGTCTCTCGCAGGTGAGCTGCGCGAGGCCGGGGCGCGCATCGACGTCACGGCGAACGTCGTCCTCGACGAGGTCGACGGCAAGGGACACCAGATCGTCGAGTCGCAGCTCGAGGTCCGCGCCCGAGCGCCGGGTCTCGAGCAGGCCGCGTTCGACGAGGCGGTCGAGGCGGCGGACCGCGGCTGCCCGTTCTCACGGCTGATCGCGGCGGCGGCGAAGGTGACGATCAACGCGACATTGGAGGACTAGTAGATGGCGACTGAGCGCAAGGCCACTGTGACCTGGCACGGCGACCTGATGAGCGGCAGCGGGATCATCGACTCGGTGACGAGCGGCGCGTTCGGCCCGCTCGAGGTCGACTGGGCCAACCGCGCCGAGGATGCGCAGGGCAAGACGAGCCCCGAGGAGCTGATCGCCGCGGCGCACGCGGCGTGCTTCGCCATGGCGCTCTCGCACGGTCTCGCGCAGGCGGGTAGCGCGGCCGAGCAGCTCGAGACCTCGGCGACTGTGACCTTCGTGCCCGGGACGGGCATCACCAAGTCGGTGCTTCAGGTCACCGGGACGGTCCCCGGGATCGACGAGGACGCGTTCCGCCGGGCCGCCGAGGACGCGAAGGAGAACTGCCCAGTGTCGGGAGCGCTGAAGGGGAACGTCGAGCTCGAGCTGAACGCCACGCTGGCGTGACCGCGTGAGCGAGTACGCCGTCCTCCGGGCTGAGGAGGTGCCCGACTTCACGGGTGACGCTCCGGGCGCGTTCCTCGGCTACGGCCGTTCGCTCGGTGCCGAGCAGCTGGCCCTGAACCTGCGTGTGCTCGCTCCCCACACCGCCCACGTGGCGCCGGGTGGCGATCCGACCCGTGGCCACAGCCACCGGACGATCGAGGAGATCTACCTCGTTCTGGCCGGCGAGATCACGATCAAGCTCGGCGACGACGTGACGACCCTGGGTCCCCGTGACGCTGTGCGCATCCCGCCGGAGACCACTCGCGCGGTGCGTAACGAATCCGACGGGGAGGCCGCCTTCCTCCTGGTCTCGACGAGGGTGGAGGACCACAAAGCCGAGTCGCAGTGGCAC
This sequence comes from Actinomycetota bacterium, assembly GCA_005883235.1. Next base: position 9,440 of record VAYE01000048.1, on the reverse strand, counting down.
GAGCGCTTCTGGCCGGGCTAGCCGCCCCTGGTCGTCCCGGTCGCTGGAATACCCTTAGCGGCGTGGCCGGAATCGACGAGTTCGTGGAGGACCTCGAGCGCTCGTACCGCGAGACGCAGGAGCGGATGAGCGACCCGACGGTCTACAACGACCACCGCGAAGCGGCGGAGGTGGGCCGGCGCCTGAAGGAGCTCGAGGGCCCGTACAAGCTCGCGCAGGAGTGGCGTGGCGCACAGGCCGATCTGGAGGCGGCCCGGGGCGAGCCGGAGCTCCGCGAGCTCGTGCCGGAGAGCGAGCAGCGGGTCGGCGAGCTCGAGGACGAGCTGCGGCTCGCCCTCGCGCCGAGCGACCCGGCCGACCGCAAGGACGTGATCGTCGAGATCCGCCAGGGCGTGGGTGGCGACGAAGCGGCGCTCTGGGCTGGAGCCCTCTACCGGATGCTGACTCGCTATGCGGAAGGGCGCGGGTTCAAGATCGAGGACCTCAGCTCGAGCCCGAATGACGGCGCCGGCTTCAAGGAGGTGACCTTCGCCGTCAAGGGCGATGGCGCCTTCTCGGTGTTCAAGTACGAGGGCGGCACGCACCGCGTGCAGCGGGTTCCGGAGACCGAGTCGCAGGGCCGCATCCACACCTCGACGGCGACGGTCGCGGTCATGCCCGAAGCGGAGGACGTCGACGTCGGGGTCGACCCGAACGACCTGAAGATCGACGTCTACCGCTCGACCGGACCGGGCGGCCAGAGCGTGAACACCACCGACTCGGCGGTACGGATCACGCACCTCCCGACCGGGATCGTCGTCTCGATGCAGGACGAGAAGTCGCAGCTTCAGAACCGCCAGAAGGCCCTGCGCGTCCTGCGCGCCCGGCTGTACGAGCGCGAGCGGGAGCGCCAGCAGGCCGAGCTCGACGCGACCCGCCGCTCGCAGATCGGAAGCGGCGAGCGCGCCGAGAAGATCCGCACCTACAACTTCCCGGAGAACCGAGTCACCGACCACCGCATCAAGCTGACCGTGCACCAGCTCGACCGGATCCTCGAAGGTCAGCTCGGCGAGTTCACCGAGGCGCTCGCGGCGGAGGAGCAGCGCCAGTCGCTGGAGTGACGGTGCGCGAGGCGCTGCGGGCCGCCGAGGCGCGGCTCGCCCGCGCGGGAGTCGAGTCGCCGTGGGTGGACGCCGAGCTGCTGCTCGCCCACGCCCTGGGCGTCTCGCGGACGGAGCTCTACGCGGCCCCTGAGCGGGAGGCCCCGGACGAGCTCGAGCCGCTCCTCGCGCGACGCGAGGCGCGTGAGCCGCTCGCCTATGTCCTCGGGGAGTGGGACTTCCGCCGGCTGACGCTCAAGACCGACCGGCGTGCGCTCGTCCCGCGCCCCGAGACGGAGGTCGTGGTCGAGCGGTGCCTCGCGCTCCTCGCCGGAGTCGACCGGCCGCGCGTCCTCGACGTGGGGGTGGGGACCGGCGCGATCGCGCTCGCGATCGCCGACGAGCACCCCGACGCGCAGGTCGCCGGCGTCGACTCGTCCGGGGAGGCGCTATCACTCGCCCGCGAGAACGTGAAGCGCACCGGCCTCGCCGTCGAGCTGCGGGCGGGCGGGATCGAGGCCGCGGCCGAAGGGTGGGACCTCGTGGTCTCGAACCCGCCCTACGTCGCGCCGGAGGAGATCGAGGCGCTCGAGCCGGAGGTCCGCGACTGGGAGCCGCGCGTCGCCCTCGTCGGGGACGGGTTCCAGCAGGAGCTCGCCCGAGTCGCGCAGACCGAACGCCTGGTGCTCGAGGTGGCGCCCAGGCAGGCCGCGGCCGTCGTGCGCGAGCTCGAGGCGCTCGGCTACGCCGCGGTTACGATCACCCGCGATCTGGCGGGGAAGGACCGGGTTGTCGAGGGGGTACGGACGTGATCGACGAGGCGGTGGTGGCGATCCGGGCCGGAAAGCCGGTGATCCTGCCGACCGACACCGTCTACGGCCTGTGCACGACCCCGTACTCGGCGGAGCCCGTCGAGCGTCTCTACCGCTTGAAGGGCCGGGCCGAGACACAGCCCACCGCGATCCTCGCGAGCGACGTCGACATGCTCTTCGAGTGCGTGCCGGAGCTGCGCGGCCGGTCGGGGCGGCTCGCGCGGGCGCTGCTCCCGGGCCCGTACACGCTCGTGCTTCCGAACCCGGCGCGGCGCTTCCGCTGGCTGTGTGGGGACCGGCCGGACGCGATCGGCGTCCGCGTGCCTGAGCTCACGGGAGATGGGGCGACAGTGCTGGGCCGGGTCGGAGCGGTGGTCGCGACGAGCGCGAACCTGGCCGGCGGCCCCGAGCCGCGGACGCTGGACGACGTCCCGTCCCAGGTGCGCGAGGCGGCCGCCGCAGAGATCGACGGCGGCGAGCTTCCTGGCGTACCGTCGACCGTCGTCGACTTCACGGACGACGAGCCGCGGGTTGTGCGTGAGGGGGCGGGATCGGTCGAAGCCGCACTCGATCGGGCACGAGCGGCTGCCGCCTGATCGCCGCAGTATCCTCCTGGGACACCCGCGAGAGGAGCTCCCGCCATGGCCGTAGCGCAGGAAACGATCGACCACCTCCGCACCGCCGGCCTCGCCGACGTCGATCCCGAGATCGCCGCGCTCCTCGAGCGCGAGGCGGAGCGCCAGCGCGGGCAGATCGAGCTCATCGCCTCCGAGAACTTCACGTGGCCGAGCATCCTCGAGGCCGTCGGCTCGACGCCGACGAACAAGTACGCGGAGGGCTATCCGGGCAAGCGCTACTACGGCGGCTGCGAGGTCGTCGACGAGATCGAGCAGACCGCGATCGACCGGGCGAAGGCGCTCTTCGGCGCCGAGCACGCGAACGTCCAGGCGCACGCGGGGGCCCAGGCGAACATGGCCGCCTACGCGGCGGTCCTCCAGCCGGGCGACACCATCCTCTCGCTGAGCCTCGACCACGGCGGACACCTCACCCACGGGCTCAAGGTCAACTTCTCGGGCCGGCTCTACACGATCGTCCACTACGGCGTCGAGCGAGCCACGATGGTCGTCGACTACGACGAGGTGCTGCGACTCGCCAAGGAGCACCGGCCGAAGCTCGTCGTCTGCGGCGGCTCGGCCTATCCGCGAACGGTGGAGGCCGACCGCTTCCGGGAGATCGCGGACGAGGTCGGCGCCTACCTCGTCACCGACATGGCGCACTTCGCGGGGCTCGTCGCGGCGGGCCTCCACCCAAACCCGGTTCCGCACTCCGACTTCGTCACCTCGACGACGCACAAGACCCTCGCCGGGCCGCGCGCCGGCTTCGTCCTCTGCAAGGAGGAGCACGCGCAGGCGCTCGACCGCGCCGTCTTCCCCGGCCTCCAGGGCGGGCCGCTGCTGCACACGATCGCCGCCAAGGCGACCTGCTTCCGGATCGCGCAGACCGAGCCCTTCCGCGACTACCAGCGCCAGGTTCGCGCCAACGCCGACGTCCTCGCCGAGTCCCTCTTGGAGGGCGGCCTCGACGTCCTCACCGGCGGCACCGACACCCACCTGCTCTTGGTCGACCTGCGCGACTCGCAGTGGTCGGGCAAGGACGCGCAGGAGCGGCTCGAGACCATCCAGGTGACGACGAACCGGAACGCGATCCCGTTCGACGAGCGGCCGCCGATGATCGCCTCGGGCCTGCGGCTCGGCACGCCCGCCGGGACGATGCGCGGCTTCGACGAGGAGGACTTCCGCGACGTGGGCCGGATCATCGTCGACGCGCTCGACCCCGGCGCCGACCTCGGATCGCTGACACCGCGCGTGGACGCGCTCTGCGCCCGCCGGCCGCTCTATCCGGGCTTCCGTGGCTTCACGTCCTACCTGGCGGCGTAAGACCCAAACACACCTCGTACGACCTCCGAACAGCCTCGGCCGTCGTGGATCTGGACGATGAGCCCCGATGGGAGCGGCCAGCGCCGTCTCGTGCCGGGGACGTCGCCGACGTGGTCGCCGGACGGCCGCCGGATCGCGTTCGCGCAATTCGACGACGATCAATCCGACCTCGCATCCGTGGCGAGGAACGGCCGCGGGCTGCGTCGCATCACGCGAACGCCGCGGATCTCGGAGGTGCCGTTCGACTGGCGTTAGCATTGACCGCGGCTTGAACGCAGCGGTCACCACCGGTCGCGTCACCGAGGTCAAGCATCCGCTCGTCCAGCACAAGCTCTCGTACCTGCGCGACAAGGACACGCCGACCGTCCACTTCCGCAAGCTCGCGAACGAGCTGACGCTTCTCCTCACTTACGAGGCGACGAAGGACTTCCCGACCGAGACGGTCGAGATCGAGACGCCGCTCGAGCGCATGCCCGCCCAGCGGATCTCGGGCAAGAAGGTCGCCGTCTGCCCGGTCCTGCGGGCGGGAATGGGGATGCTCGACGGCTTCCTCTCGCTCGTCTCGGGCGCGCGGGTCGGCTTCATCGGGCTCTACCGGGACGAGGAGACCCTCGAGCCGGTGGAGTACTACGTGAAGCTCCCCGCCGACCTCGAGCGGCGTGACGCGATCGTGCTCGACCCGATGCTCGCCACCGGCAACTCGAGCGCAGCGGCCGTCTCGACGGTGAAAGACGCGGGCGCGCAGTCGGTCACGCTCGTCTGCCTCGTCGCCGCCCCCGAGGGGATCGAGCACCTGCACTCGCTCCACCCGGACGTCCACATCGTCTGCGCGGCGATCGACCGAGGCCTCAACGAGCGCGGCTTCATCGTCCCCGGGCTCGGCGACGCAGGCGACCGGCTCTACGGGACGAAGTAGCGCCCGTGGTCTGGCGCACCCTCGAAGACCACCTCCAGGTTCTCTACGGGGCCGCGCTCGCCCTCGCGATCGTCGTCCTTCTGACCCCGGCCGTGGGCGGGATGGCGCGCCTCCTCGGCGTCGTCGACGAGCCCGACGCCCGCCGCGTCAATCGCCGCGCGGTGCCGCGCCTCGGGGGGCTCGCGCTCTTCCTCGGCATCTTCGTCCCCGCGCTCGCGTTCCTCGACCTCGCGCGCGAGACGCGCGGGCTCCTCCTCGGCGCAGCCGTGGCGACGACGGTCGGAGCGGTCGACGACTTCCGCGGCCTGCGCTGGTGGGAGAAGCTCGGCGGCCAGATCGTCGCGGCGTCCATCCCGACCGGCTTCGGGATCTGGGTGCACCGCTTCACGTTCCCGATCGTCGGCATCCACCAGCTGCCGGAGTGGGTCGGGATCCCGCTCAGCGTCGTCTGGATCGTCGGGATCATGAACATGGTCAACTTCCTCGACGGCCTGGACGGTCTCGCTGCGGGCGTCTGCGCGATCTCGGCCGGGACGTTCAGCCTGATCGCGCTCTCGCTCGGCAAGCCACAGGCGGCGATCACGACCGCGATCGTCCTCGGCGCGACCCTCGGCTTCCTGCGGCACAACTTCTACCCGGCACGGATCTTCATGGGCGACTCGGGGGCGCTCCTGCTCGGATTCATGCTGGCCGCGATCTCGATCCAGTCGTTGCTCAAGACGGCTGCGATCGCCTCGCTCTTCTTCCCGCTCCTCGTCCTCGCCGTGCCGATCATCGACACGTCCTTCGTGGTCGCGAGGCGGGTGAAGCACGGACGCCCCGTCTACGCCGCCGACCGCGCGCACCTCCACCACCGGTTCCTGAACATCGGCTTCTCGCAGCGACGCGCCGTCGCCTACATCTACTTCTGGTGCGGCACGCTCGCCGGCGCGGCCCTCGCGACGCGCTTCATCCGGCCGCACGCGCACGGCTCGTGGCACCTCTGGCGAAGCGTCGCGGTCGGCGGGATCGGGCTCGCGGCGCTCGCGGCCTCGATCTACATGGTCTATCTGCTGGAGATCGTCAAGCTGGCGAATCCGCGCATCCGCCGGCGCGAGGCCGAGGCGCGGGCAGCCGCGGCGCGCAAGACGGCCTGACCGATGCGCTCGAGCCGGTCGCGCAACCTCATCGCGCTGACCGCTCGACGAAGCTGACGAGGAGGTCGTTGAAGCCCGGCGCCCGTTGGGCGTTGTGCGCGGCGCCCGGCAGCACGGCGCGTTCGGCGCCGAGCCGCCGCTCGAGCACGTCGCACACGGCGTCGAACGCCCCGCTGTGGCCGCCCGAGACGACGAGCTTGGGGAACAGCGCTCGCGCCAGCGCGCCGAGCGGCGGGTCGGCTTCCCACGGGTTGCGCTCGACCATCAGCGTCCGCACCCCCTGCTCGAGCTCGGGCGAGAGGTCGCGATCCGGCGGAACTGCTCGCCCGATGACGCGGCTCGAGAACTCGCTGAGGAAGACGGCGGGATCGGTCGGCCCGGCGTCGCTCCACAGCACGGCCAGCCGGCCGACGAGCCGGTCGACGTCGGGGTGGTCCGCGATGCCGAACGCCGGCGGCTCGATCACGGTCAGCGAGCGAACGGCGTCGGGCCTGAGCCCCGCCGCGTACAGCGAGATGACGCCGCCGTAGGAGTGGCCGACGAGGTGCGCCCCGTCCTCGAGCAGCTCGGCGACGAGCGGCGCCTGCTCCTCGAAGTCGACGTGATCGACCGGCGGGTTGGGCGGCGAGCCGGGCCGGTCCGGGACGACGAGCGTGAAGCGCTCCGCCAGCGGGCGCTGCGCCGACCAGGTGCTCCAGCCGTTGCCGACGCTGCCGTGGACGAGCACCACCCGCGGCCCGCGGCCGACCGTTTCGACGTGCACGAAGCGGAGCATACAAAGTCGGCCAGGATCGTTGAGAAAAGCCGATTTCCGCTGTCACAAGCTCCCCGAATCCGCTGATATGCTCCCGGTGAATGGAGCCGGGCTCACGCCAGACGTTCGAGCCCGCCGGCGCCGGCGGGATCCTGATCGGCGTCACGGCGGCGGCGATCGCGATCGGCGCTCTCATCGGGTGGGCCGCCGGCTCGTTCGGCCTCGGCTGCCTGGGCGGAGCCGTCGTCGGGATTCCGGCGGGCGTCTACTCGGTCTACCGGCGGTACCGGGGCGCATTCTCGTGAGAGCGGCGCTCTTCGTCACGCCGCGGCCGGTGCCGGGACGGCTCCTGCCGGCGCTCGGCGGCGCGCTCGTCCTCGCGCTCGCGCTGCCGGTGTTCCTGCTCGCCGGGTGGCGGGTGACGGGATGGGCGCTCGCCGCGGTGCTCTGGCTCGGCGTGCAGGCGCTCGACCTGCTGCTGAGGCGTCTCCAGGCGCGCACGGGTAATCTCGCCGCCTCAGGCGTGCAGGCGTTCGGGCTCTTCTTCAAGGCGGTGGGGCTGCTCGTGGTGCTCCTCGCGACTGCGGTCTCCGATCCGCACCTCGCGGTGGCGGTCGTCCTCACGTACGCGCTCGCCTACACGTTCGAGCTCGGGCTCTCGCTGTTCGCCTACTTCGGCGGCGCGCGATGAAGCGGCTCCTGGCCTCGCTCACGCTGCTCGCCCTCGCCTTCCCCGGCTCGGCGCTCGCGCGCGGGACATTCGACCCCTCCAAGGAATTCGAGCAGCGCACGTGGGTCCCGATCCACCTCGGCCCGGTCGACCTCTCGATCACCAAGGCCGTCGCGTACCTGTTGATCGGCTCCGGGCTGACGATCCTCATCGGCCTCGTCCTCATGCGCGGCCCGTCGCTGAGCCGCCGCGGGACGATCGGCGAGCAGATCTACGAGATCGCCCAGACGCAGGTTGCCGAGCAGGGCCTGCCGTCGAAGGCGATCGGGCGCTGGTTCCCGTACGTCGCGACCTTGATGCTCTTCATCTGGGTCGTGAACATGCTCGGGTTCATCCCGCTGCCCCTCACCGGCGAGACGTGGCACCACATTCCCGTGTGGGGGATCTACGCAGCCACGTCGTCGCTGTCCGTGACCCTGGCGCTGGCGCTGATGACGTGGGTGTTCACCCACGTCGAGGGCATCCGCGAGAACGGCGTCGTGCCCTACCTCAAGAGCTGGATGCCGACCGGCCTCCCGAAGCTGAGCCTGAAAGCGGCGCCGCTGCTCGGGCTGATCGCCGTCCTCGAGGTGCTCGGGCAGTTCATGCGGCTCGTGTCGCTCTCAGTCCGTCTCTTCGCGAACATGCTCGCGGGGCACATGCTGATCCTGACCTTCATCGGGCTCATCTTCGTGCTGCAGTCGATCTACCTCGCGCCCTTCTCGGTCCTCTTCGCGACGCTCTTCTACCTCTTCGAGGTGATCATCGTCGTCTCGATCCAGGCGTTCATCTTCGCCGCCCTGTCAGCCATCTACATCGGCTCGGCGATCGAGCCGGAGCACTAGGAGGTTCCCGTGCTGCACACCCTTGTCCTCGCTGCCGCGTCGCACGACACGGTCAAGGCCGGGAAGGCGATCGCGCTCGCGCTCGGCATCGGCCTCGGCTCGCTCGGAGCCGGCGTCGGCATCGGCAACATCTTCGGCTCGATGATCCAGTCCGTGGCCAGGCAGCCCGAGCTCCGCGGCGAGCTGCAGGGCATCCAGTGGCTCGGCTTCGCGCTCACCGAGGCGGTCGTCTTCTACGGTCTGATCGGCGGCCTGCTCGCCTACGTGCTCATCCCCAGCTGATGGCGCTCGCGTCCAACGCGCTCATCAAGGTCACTCCGGGTCTGATGATCTGGACGATCCTCGCGTTCCTGATCACGCTCTTCGTGCTCAGGCGCTATGCGTTCGGGCCGATCCAGAAGATGATCGACGAGCGGCGTGAGCGCATCCGCCGGTCGCTCGAAGAGGCGGAGGAAGCGCGCGCCGAGGCCCGCCGGCTGCTCGAGGAGCACCGCAGCCTGATCGGCCAGGCCCGAAGTGAGGCCGAGGGGATCCTCGCCGACGCGCGGCGGGTCGCCGAGGCGCAGCGCGAACGCGTGAAGGAGGAGACCGAGGCCGACCGGCACCGGCGGCTCGAGGAGACGCGGCGCCAGATCGAGGCCGAGACGCAGCGTGCGCTCGGCCAGATTCGCGCCGAGGTCGCCGAGCTGACGATCGTCGCCGCCTCGAAGGTGACCGGCAAGGTCCTCGACGACGACGACCACCGCCGCCTGATCGAGGACGCAGTCTCGGACCTCGACTTCTCCGTGCTGGAGGAGACGAGATAGCCGTCGCGCACCGCATCTACGCGCGCGCCCTCTTCGACGCTGCCAAGGAGCAGGGCCGCCTCGACCGGGTGCGCGAGGAGCTCGGAGACTTCGTGGCGGCGGTCGAGGAGGTGCCCGAGCTGCGCGAGCTGCTGCGGAACCCGCAGGTCGATCCGCGCGCCCGCGCAGACGCGCTCGACGACGTGCTCGGCGGCGCCGACGAGCTCGTCCGGAACTTCCTCCGGCTCCTCTCCGCGAAGGGGCGCACCGGCCAGATCGAGGAGATCCACCGGGAGCTCGAGCGCCTCGCCGCGGCCGACGAGCGCCGGCTCGAGGTGGAGCTCACGACCGCGCGCGAGCTCTCCGGCGCCGAGGAGCGTCGGATCCTGAAGCAGATCGAGCAGGCCTCGGGCCGCAAGGTCGAGGCGACGCGAAGCGTCGATCCGGATCTGATCGGCGGCGTCGTC
>VAYE01000170.1 GCA_005883235.1 Actinomycetota bacterium | reverse complement strand
GAGCCGACGACCGGCCTCGACCCCGAGGCGCGCGCCGCGATGTGGGTCGAGGTGGAGAGGCTCGCGGAACAGGAGCGCCTGACGATTCTCCTGACGACGCACTACCTCGAGGAGGCCGACCGGCTGGCCGAGCGCGTGGCGATCGTGAGCCGCGGTGAGATCGTCGTCCAGGGCACGCCTGAGGAGCTGAAGCGAGGGCTGCGCGGAGAGGCCGTGACCGTGGAGCTCGCGGACGGCAGCGGCGATGATGCCGCGGCGATCGTGTCCGCGCTCGACGGTGCCGCCGAGACCTCGCTCGAGGGCCGGCTCCTCCGTACCCGCGTCCCGAACGGCGCCCAGGCCGTGCCCGCGATCCTCTCCGCGCTCGAGGCACGCGGCGTCCGGGTCGCGTCGGTGACGACGCACCGTCCGTCGCTCGACGACGTCTATCTCCACTACACCGGCCGCGAGTTCGCCGCCGAGGACGTGGCCGCCGGTGACGACGGTGCCCCGCGGTGAGGACGCTCGCTCATACCTGGTGGATGGTCGGCCGCCAGCTCCGGAATCTGATGCGCGAGCCGATCTGGATCGCTCTCCTCCTGATCCAGCCGATGATCTGGCTCCTCCTCTACGGCCAACTCTTCTCGCGCGTCCCGAGCCTGCGCGGCGGAGCGAGCTCCTACGCCGAGTTCCTGCTCCCCGGGATCGTCGTCATGAACGCGTTCTTCGGCGGGACTTGGGCCGGGATGGCCATGATCACCGACCTCGACCGCCACGTCGTCGACCGCTTCCTGGCCACGCCTGCGAGCCGGCTCTCGATCGTCCTCTCGCAGGTCGTCCGCTCGGGGTTCATCGCGATGATCCAGGCGGGAGTCATCGTCCTCGTCGGGCTCGCGCTCAGGGTCCACTTCCACGGCGGCGCTCCCGGGGTGCTCGTTCTCCTCGTCACCGGGGCGCTCGTCTCGATGGTCTTCTCAGGCGTCTCGCACGGAATCGCCCTGCTCGTGCGACGCGAGGCGACGATGATCGCCGCGTCCAACTTCGTCGGCCTGCCGCTGATGTTCCTCTCCTCGATCTTGATCACGCAGCGCGTGATGCCGCACTGGATGCAGGAGCTGGCGCGCTTCAACCCCGTGAACTGGGGCGTGCAGGCGGCGCGTAACGCCGTCGTCTACGGCCACAACTGGACGAGCGTTGGCGTCGACGTGCTGCTCCTCGTCGCGGCCATGATGGCCACGACCGCTTTCGCGACCTGGACCTTCAGGTCGTATCAGCGGACGCTGTAGCCGCGCGGCCCGCCGAGGTTATCCGCCGTCTCGCGGTGCGATGACGCAGATCACCTGGCCCGTCGAGACCGGCTGCCCCGCGGCGACCGAGAGCTCGCTGACGATTCCCTCCCTCGGCGCGTGCACCTCGTTCTCCATCTTCATCGCCTCGACGATGCACAGCACCTGCCCCGGCTCGACCTCGTCTCCCTCCGCGACCTCGATCGCGAGCACCGTCCCTTGCATCGGGCTGACGACGGCGTCGCGGCCGGCCCCGTGCCCGCCTCGCGCGCCGGCCCTCTCCTCCCGCCTTCGCGCCAGCTCGGCCCACGGCGGCTCCGGGACGAGTCGTGTGACGTCGAACCGGCGGCCGTCTAGCTCCACTTTCGTCACACGCTCCTGCAAGGCGCCGTCCGCGGCGACGGCTACCGTTGTCTCATGGGACAACTGCTGCGCGCGCTCCGCGAGAAGCTCCGACTCGACGATGCCGTGGCACGTCTCGCCGGCCGTGAAGCACGGGTGGTCGAGCAACGCCCGGTGGAAGCCGAGCAGGGTCGTGACGCCGCCGATCTCGAACTCGTCGAGCGCGCGCAGCATGCGCCGACGCGCGTGCTCGCGATCGACTCCGTGGACGACGACCTTCGCCATGAGCGGGTCGTAGAGGCCGGAGACCTCCGAGCCGGCTACGACCCCGGAGTCCACGCGAACCCCAGGACCCGACGGCTCGCGGTAGCTCGTGATCCGCCCGGGTGTGGGCAGAAAGCCGTTGGACGGATCCTCCGCGTTGATCCGGCACTCGATTGCGTGCCCGTTCAGCCGGACGTCCTCCTGGCGCAGCCATAGCGGCTCTCCAGCCGCGATCAGCACCTGCTCCCGGACGAGATCGAGGCCGGTCACGAGCTCGGTGACGGTGTGCTCGACCTGGATCCGCGTGTTCATCTCGAGGAAGTAGTAGTTGCCCTCGCGGTCGAGCAGACCCTCGATGGTCCCCGCGCTCTGGTAGCCGACAGCCCGAGCAGCATCGACGGCGATCTGGCCGATGCGGGCCCGGAGCTCGCCATCGACCGCCGGCGAGGGCGTCTCTTCGACGAGCTTCTGGTGACGCCGCTGGATCGTGCAGTCGCGCTCGCCGAGGTGGATCACGTTTCCGTGGGCGTCCGCGAGGACCTGGACCTCGACGTGCCGCGGATCCTCGAGGAACCGCTCCACGTAGACGGCCGGGTCGGAGAAGTACGCCTGGCCCTCGCGGCGCGCGGAGTCGAACGCCCGGGATGCTTCCTCCAGGCTCCGGACGACCTTCAAGCCCTTGCCGCCTCCGCCGGCGGAGGCCTTGATGGCCAGCGGGTACCCCAGCTCGTCGCCGAGCCGGAGCACCTCGGCCGCGGACTCGACGGGCTCCGTCGTCCCCGGGATCACCGGGACACCGGCAGTCGTCATCCGGTCACGCGCCGCGACCTTCGACCCCATGGCTTCGATCGCCTCCGGAGGCGGCCCGATCCAGACGAGGCCCGCTGCAGCGCATGCCCGCGCGAAGGTTGCGTTCTCCGCGAGGAACCCATAGCCTGGGTGAACGGCTTGCGCGCCGGCGCGGCGTGCGACCTCGAGCAAGCGCTCCTGGTTCAGGTAGCTCTCGGCGGGGGCACCGGGACCGACCAGGTAGGCCTCGTCGGCCGCGGCGACGTGCAGTGCGGAGCGGTCCGCCTCCGAGTAGACCGCGATCGACTCGATCCCCAGCTCGCGGAGCGAGCGGAAGACGCGGATCGCGATCTCACCGCGGTTCGCGACGAGCACCTTCGTGAACGGGGCCGGAGCCATCGCGCCTATTCTCTCCGCAGGATGGACCTCCCGGATCAGCTCACCGTGGCGCGGGCCGCCGCGGTGCCGGTCGTCGTGCTCCTCTACGCGTGGCCCTTCGAGGGACACGACTACTGGGCGACGACGGCGTTCGTCGTCGCGATGGCCACCGATTGGTTCGACGGGCGGATCGCGCGCAGCCGCGGCCGCACGTCGTCGCTCGGCTCGCTCCT
>VAYE01000004.1 GCA_005883235.1 Actinomycetota bacterium | reverse complement strand
GGCAGCCGCGCGGAGCGCGTGGTGGTGATCACGGTCGGGCTCGTCTTGGCGCCCTGGGGCGCTCTGATCTGGGCGATCGGGTTCCTGACGGCGACCGCGTGGTTCACCGTCGGCCAGCGCGTCTGGAGCGTGCGCACACAGCTCCGGCGCTCGCGTCCATAGCAGCTGTGCTATGGTGCTAGCACTTCGGTGCTAGCAGACCAGCGCAAGAACGTGCTCGTGCGGATGCCGCGCGGGCTGAAGCGGCGGCTCGCCGAGGAGGTGGCGCGACGCGAGAGCAACCTCAACGACGTCGCGGTCGGCCTGCTCGCCTCCCGCTTCGCGGTCCCGTTCGAGCCCACCGGCCGCACGGGCAGCGTCAAGCGCGACGGCGGCTCGGTGCTCCTGCGCATGCCGCGCGAGCTGAAGGACAAGTTGAGCGCCCGCGCAGCGGAGCGCAAGCGAAACGTCAACGACCTGATCGTCGAGACGCTCTCCGAGCGGCTCGGAAAGGACACCATGGCTTCGAGAAACGGAAAGGCCTCGCGGGCGAAGGATCGCGTACGCGTCGCGATCGTCGGCGTCGGCAACTGCGCCAACTCCCTCCTGCAGGGCGTCGAGTACTACAAGGACGCCGATCCCGACCAGTTCGTGCCGGGTCTCATGCACGTCGACCTCGGCGGCTACCACGTCCGCGACGTCGAGTTCACGGCGGCGTTCGACGTCACCACCGACAAGGTCGGCAAGGACCTGGCCGAAGCGATCTGGGCGCACCCGAACGACACGTACCGGTTCGCCGAGGTTCCGAAGACGGGCGTCACCGTCTCCCGCGGGATGACGCACGACGGAATCGGCAAGTACATGTCCGAGGTGCTCACGAAGGCGCCGGGCGAGACCGACGACGTCACCGGCATCCTCCGCGAGACGAAGACGGACGTCGTCGTCAACTACCTCCCCGTCGGCTCCGAGGCCGCCACGAAGTGGTACACGGAGCAGATCCTCGACGCCGGCTGCGCGATGGTGAACTGCATGCCGGTCTTCATCGCGCGCGAGGCGTACTGGCAGCGGCGCTTCGAGGAGCGCGGGCTGCCGATCGTCGGCGACGACATCAAGTCGCAGGTCGGCGCGACGATCACGCATCGCGTCCTGACGAGCCTCTTCCGCGAGCGCGGCGTCCGGCTCGACAAGACCATGCAGCTCAACGTGGGCGGCAACTCCGACTTCCTGAACATGCTCGAGCGCGAGCGGCTCGAGTCGAAGAAGGTGTCGAAGACGAACGCCGTCACGTCGATGCTCGACTACGACCTCGGCGCGAAGAACGTGCACGTCGGCCCGTCCGACTACGTGCCGTGGCTGACCGACCGCAAGTGGGCCTACATCCGCATGGAGGGCTCGGCCTTCGGCGACGTGCCGCTCAACCTCGAGCTCAAGCTCGAGGTCTGGGACTCGCCGAACTCGGCCGGGATCGTCATCGACGCCGTGCGGCTCGCGAAGCTGGCCCTGAACAACGGGATCTCCGGCGCCCTCGAGGGGCCGAGCGCGTATCTGATGAAGTCGCCGCCGCGGCAGCTGCCGGACGACGAGGCGTACGACGCCGTGGAACGGTTCATCAAGCAGCACAAGCGCACGCTGGCGCGGGCGGCCGCGACCGCCTAGCATCGGCGGGTGGGCGACCCGCCCACCCTCTAGTTCGGCGGCGCTCCTGCCGATACCGCCGGCATGCCCAGGCGGCCCCGGGCACCGGTTGCTCTCGTTGCGACGGCGCTCGCGCTCGTCTGCGCCTGCTCGGCTCTCGGCGCCGGCCGACCTCCGGTCGCCGCGCTCCAGGTCGGGCTGAGCGCACGCGGCATGTACGAGGGGCCGATCGACGGCGTCGCCGGCCCGACGACCGTCTCAGCGGTTCGCGCCTTCCAGCGACGCGTGCGCCTGCCGGCGGACGGCGTTCCCGGCCCTCGAACGCGGGTCGCGCTCGGCCGCTACGGGCGGCACACGCTCGGCAGCCGGCAGCTCGCCGTGCGCGCGTTCGGGTGGGACGTCGCGGAGCTCCAGTTCCTCCTCGCCTGGCACGGCTTTCCCTCCGGCCCATTCGACGGCCATTTCGGCGCGCGCACAACCGGCGCGCTGCAGCGCTTCCAGCGTTTCGCCGGCCTGACTCCCGACGGCGTGGGCGGCCCGGGGACGATCTCGGCCCTGCACGGCCCGCTGCCCCGGTTGCCGATCGCGCTCGCCTGGCCACTCCGGGGCGTGCTCGGGAGCCGATTCGGGCCGCGCGGAGCCGGGTTCCATGCCGGCGTGGACATCCTGGCGGCGTCCGGCACGCCGGTCGCGGCAGCGGCCTCAGGGCGCGTGACATGGGCCGGCTACCGGGTCGGCGGGTGGGGGCTGCTCGTGACGATCGCCCACCGCGACGGAGTCCGGACGATGTATGCGCACCTGTCCCGGGTCGACGTGCGGGTGGGACAACGAGTTCGAACCGGCGCGCGCGTCGGCCTCGTCGGCGCGACGGGCGACGCGACCGGGCCGCACCTCCACTTCGAGGTTCGGCTCCGAGGCGCCGCGGTCGATCCGCTGCCGGCGCTCCGCTGAAGCGTCTAGGTGGGGCCCCTGTCTAAGGCAGCCCCGTCCTCCTCCCCACTGCGAGCCTATCGCGGGCCGGCGCACGTGTCTGTGCCGATCTCGTGCCGAGTCAGACGAGGCCCAGAGAAGGCGGGCGCCCCTCGTCCTCCGAAGCAGGGACGGGGCTAGACTCGGCCTCAGATGAGCCTTCGAGTGTGCCTCGTCTCGCCGTTCGCCTGGTCGCAGCCGCACGACGTGAACGAGCACGTCGCAGGCGTCGCCGCCGGGCTCCGCGAGCTCGGCCATCACGTCACCGTCCTCGCGCCGTCGAGCCGGGCGGCCGACCTGCTCGCCGGGCGGCGGGCGCTTCTGGACGGCGCCGACGCCGAGGTCATCGCGCTCGGGCCGGCGGTGCCGATCTCGCG
>VAYE01000047.1 GCA_005883235.1 Actinomycetota bacterium | reverse complement strand
CCGCTACCGCCGTTTCGCGCGGCCGCTCAGCTACGCCGCGTTCCTCGCCGGAGCGCGGGCGGCCGCGGGCGACCCGGACGTCGTGCACGCGACCTCCCACCTCGCCGCGCTCGCCGGCCTCACGCTGCGGAAGCCGCTCGTCTACAGCGAGCACTGGAGCGTGTTCCTACCGGAGAATCCCGCGCGCCTGTCGGCGCCGATGGCCCGGCTCGCGCGGCTCGCACTGGAGCGCGCGGACCTCGTCCTTCCGCCGAGCGAGGCGATGCGGGCCGCCCTGGCCGCGCATGCGCCCCGAGCGAAGCTTCGCGTCGTCCCGAACGTCGTCGACGACGAGCTCTTCCGGCCCGCTCGGCACGAGCCCTCAGGACGGCTCATCAGCGCCGGCCTGATGGGAGAGAACGGCGCGAAGGGCTATGACGTCCTCCTTCGTGCGCTCGCGCTCCTCGACGGCCGCCGCGCCGAGCTCGAGATCGTGGGTGACGGGCCGCGGCGACCGCAGTACGAAGCGCTCGCCCGCGAGCTCGGCCTCGAGGGGCGCGTCCACTTCGCGGGCTACCGACCCAAGCCGGAGCTCGCGGAGCGGATGCGCGGCGCCGACCTCTTCGTGCTCGCGAGCCGGTTCGAGAACAACCCCTGCGTCGTGCTCGAGGCGATGGCGAGCGGCCTGCCGGTCGTCGCGACACGTGTCGGCGGCCTGCCCGAGCTCGTCGACGAGCGGAGCGGCCTCCTCGCCGAGCCGCGGAGCCCGGAGAGCATCGCCGGGTGCATCGCCGAGGCGCTCGACCGCCTGGACGCGTTCGACCGCGACGAGATCGCCCGGCGGGCGCGAGAGCGCTACGGCCCTGCGGCCGTCGGCGCGCTCCTGCGACGCGCGTACGAGGACGCCATCGCGTCGAGGAGAAGCGGCGGGGCCAGGCCGTAGCGCCGCCTCCGAACCGCCTCGTGCACTAGTGCACGAGCTTCGACCGGGTCGCGCTCACCGCGGATCGAGCTGAGGAGGGCGGCATCTCGCCATAGCTCGTCGCGCAACCGCTCGCGGCTCGCGACCCGCTCCTCGACGCGGTTCCGCGTGACCGCCCCCGCGTGCTCCCGGTAGCGGTAGAGGATCTCCGGCACGGCGCCGAGCTCCCACTCGCCGGCGATCCGCCGCCACAGGTCGTAGTCCTCGTTCGCGCCGTAGCCCGGCCGGTAGCCACCCGCGCGACTGACCGCCTCGGCGCGCACCACGACGGCGCCGTGCGTGAAGGGATTCCGAAGCAGGAGCCGCCGGCGGAGCGCCGCGTCGTCGTCCGGCAGCGTGATACGCCGCCCCGGGCGCCCTTCATCGTCGATCGTCTCAACCCCCGGTACGACGAGCGCGACCTGTCCTCGCTCGTCGAGGTACTCGGCCTGCCGCTCGAGGCGGCCCGGCAGCGAGACGTCGTCGGCGTCCATGCGCGCGAGGTACGGAGCGCGCGCTTCGGCGATACCCCGGTTGAGCGCCGCCACGAGGCCCGCGGGCTCCTGGCGCAGGACGCGGAGCCGCTCGTCCTTCAGCTCCGCCAGGATCGCCGGCGTCTCGTCGGTCGAGCCGTCGTCCACGACGAGAAGCTCGAAGTCCGTCAGCGTCTGCTCGAGCACGCTGTCGACCGCCTCGCGGAGGAACCGCGCGCCGTCTCGCACCGGAAGGAGCACGCTGACGCGCATCAGCTCGGCCGAGCCGCGGCCCAGATCTCGCCCCAGCGCACCTGCAGCTCGCTCAGCTCGAGCCCGGCGGCCTTCAGCTCCGTCACGAAGTCTTCGGGCTCGTACTCGACGAAGTGCTGCGGGTCGCTGCGATGCTCGAGCCCCAGCTCGGCTCGAAGCGGTACGTGCCAGTGGCGCGTCCGGACCGGGACGCGGATCAGCAAACGGTCCGGTCGGGCCGAGGCAACGAGGGCGCGCAGCAGGCCGACGCGGTCCTCGACGTGCTCGAGCACGTTCGAGAGGACGACGACCTCGAAGCGCTCCTCCGGCCGCCAGGTGAGGACGTCGGCCTGCACGTACTCGACATTGGGGTGCATGGAGCGCTCGCGGGCGAACGCGAGGTAGCGCGGGCTCACGTCGATGCCCACGACCCGCGCGCCGGCCCGCTCGGCGAGGTCGCGCGCAAGCTCGCCCTTGCCGCACCCGACGTCGAGAACGCGCTCGCCGGGCGCGATCCGCTCGACGAAGAAGTCGTGGTAGGCGGTGAGACGGTGCTTGACGTGGACGCCGTCGTCGTAGCGGATGGCGGCGTGGTCGATCTCGCGTTGCAGGTGGTCGTCGAGCGAGAAGAGCCGGCGCAGCGCTCCGGCAGCGTCCTCCCGCTCGGCGGTGACGTTGACCCAGGACTGGAAGACGCGGTCGGCGAGCTTCGGAGGCACCCGCGCGAGCGCCCCGCGCCAGGCGGCGCGGATCAACCCCCGACCAGCCGCTCGAACACCTCGCGATGGCGATCGACCCAGGGGCGCAGGTCGAACCGCAGCGCCCGCGTGCGGGCGGCCGACGAATAGTCGGCCAGCCGGGCGGCGACCCGCGTGACGCCCTTCGCGAGCTCCTCCGGGTCGGGGGGGTGGTCGCGCTCCCAGTCGAGGGGCGCCGGAACGCCCACGCCCGCGTCGTCGCCGACGAGCTCCGGTGTTCCGCCGCTCGCCGAGAAGACGACCGGGAGCCCGCACGCCATCGCCTCGAGCACGACGGTCGGGCAGGGGTCGTTGTACTTCGTGTGCAGCAGCACGTCCGCTCGACGATACAGCCCTGGTGCGGCGGCCTGGCTGTACGTTCCGAGGAGCTCCACGCGGTCGCCGAATGCTCCAAGAAGCCCCCCCGAGTCACGCCGCACCTGCCGCGGATCGGGGCTCCACGAGAGCTTCCCGGCGACGAGGAGCCGGGCCTCCGGGAGCAGGCGGAGCGTCTCGAGCGCCGTCTCGAAGCGGTAGCGCTGGTACTGGTTGCCGCCGAGGAGGAGCGTGAGCGGGCGCTCCGGCCGTTCGGCCGACGTGAAGCGCTCCGTGTCGACCGGGTTCGGGAGGACCTCGAAGCTCCCCTGCCGCTCACCGAGGAAGCGATCGGAGCTCACGCGGCAGAACTCGCTCTGGAAGAAGACGTGGTCGGCGGCGTGCAGCCCCTCCGCGAGCGGCTCGTTGACGGGCTCCCAGCCCTGTCCGTGCCAGCCTCGGTAGGCGACGCCGTCCTGGTTCCAGACGATCGCCGCGCCGCGACCGCGGGCAAGCCGGATCAGCTCGCTCGAGTCGTCGGGCCGGGTGCTGCTCCCCAGGTACAGCAGGTTGAAGGCGCCGGGCTCGTTCGGGAACTCCCGCTGCAGGTGCTGGAACTTGACCGTCCCTCCGTGCGCGAGCTCGTCCGTTCCGGGGATCCGGTCATAGCCGTAGAAGACCGCGACGCCGCGCGCCGCGGCTTGCGCCCGGGCGATCCGGCGGCGGCGCCGCCGCGCGCTGATGCGAGCGGATACGCGCCTCATGCGAGGTCGAGGGTCTCGAGGTACCGATCCGCGACGTCCGCGAGCCGCGGAACGCGGATTGCCGCGCGCCGCGCGTCGAGCTCGCCGACGAGCCGGTCGAGGAGCCCCGGCAGCTCCTCCTGGTCGTCGTAGCCGAGGCCGGCGTCACCGACGAGCTCGGGATGGCCGCCGCTTCGCGCGTAGAGCGCCGGCAGGCCGCAGGCAAGCGCCTCGAGGAGCGCGTTCGAGCACGGGTCGTGCAGGCTCGCCGCCACGTAGACGTCTTGACCGCGCAGCACTTGGGCGAGCTCCGAGGAGGGCAGCGGTGACAGCGTGTGCTCTGCTTCCACGTCGACGGAGGCCCGGCCGACGAACGTGAGCTCGTAGCGCTCGCGGTCGAGCGTGCGGGCCAGCCACGCATAGGTCTCCCCGCCCTTGCGCGGGTTGTCCGACCAGCTCGTCGCGACGACGCGCACCCGCCGGCCCGCGCGCGACTCTCGCCGTGCCGGCGGATGGAAGATCTCCGGGTCGACCGCGTTCGGGATCACGACCGGCTCGCGTAGCTCGAGGCCGAGCTCCCGGTGGGCCTCGAGGCTGTAGTGCGACTGGAGGATCGTCGCGTCGGCGAGCTCGCGGTTGATCTCCACGATCCGCTCGTCCGCGCCGTCGTCGGCGCCGCGGTAGAGGCCGATCGGCCCGTCGACGCGATGAACGACCCGCCCTGACGGCCGCCGCTCCATGTCGACGAGGTACGAGTGCAGGAGCACCGACCGAGCCCTGGGCGAGACCGGCCCGTCGGACACGCGAAGCCCTCGACGCTCGAGCTCGCCTCGCAGCGCGAGCAGGAACTGGTTGGAGCCGCCGTACGGCGGCTGCCGAAGCCGGTGCGAGATCGCGACGTCCGGCGCGCGCCGAATCACGCGACGCCCAAGAGGAACTCGCCGTAGCGCCGCGCCACGACCGGCGTCGAGTAGAGGTCCTCGACGGTCTGCCGGGCTCGGGCGCCGAGGTAGGCCCGCTCAGCCGGATCGCGGAGCCGCTCGAACGCCTCGGCCCACTCCTCGGCCGAGTCCGCGACGATCCCCCCGCCCCGAGCGCCGATCGCCTCGACGTAGGACTGCTGAGGGCTCGCGACCGCCGGCAGCCCCGCCCCCATACCGAGCGTGATCTTCCACTCGCTGTGGCCCAGCTCGTAACCGTTGACAAGGCGCTTCGGGGACACGATCGCGTCGCAGCTTCGGAGAGTGCGAGCGTACCCGCGCAGGCTGAAGGGCTCGTACGAGCATCGGGCCACGCCGGTGAGGGGGTCGAGCTCCGCCGGTCGGGCGTCCGAGACGACCACGAGCTCGACGTCGCCCGCCGCCTCGAGCGGCTCCCGTAGGAGTGTCAGCGGCCGCGCCTTCTGCGACCGGCCCGACCAGACGAGCCGGAGCCCCCGACCCTGATGTTCCGGCCGCGGCCGGAACACCGACAGGTCGACGTTGTCCGGTATCCACTCGGAGCGCTCGTTGAAGCGGCGCACGATCCCGAGGAGGTAGCTCGAGTCCGTGACGACCGCGTCGGCGCCGCGGGTCATCGCCTCCGCGTCGCGCTGCTGCTCCTCGGTCGGCCGCGTGCCGGGGATGTCGTACTCGCCCCAGATCTCGTAGTAGTTCACGTTGGCGTCGAAGACGACCTTTCCGCCGCCGGCCCGCACCCGCTCCGCCTCCGTCCGCGCCACCTCGTCCATCGCCTTCACGAAGACGACGACGTCGTAGCGGGCGCCGCGGCGGTAGAGCTCGTTCTGGATCCGCGTGTTCCGGTTCAGCCACCGGGCGACGTTCGCGATCCGCATCGCGACGCTCGTCTCGAGGCCGCGGAAGGTCGCCCGGCCGGCACGCAGCGTCGAGGAGGTTGCCCACCCGACGCGCAGCCGTCCGTTCAATCGCTGCGCGGGCGCGCGACGAGCGGCGTGTCGTCCTCGACGTCGAGGGCCTCGCTCGTCCAGCGCAGGAGCGGCCGAACCGGGCCGCCGATCCTGCCCGCGAAGGCCCCGCGCGCCGTCGGGCCCTCCCGCTCCACGACGTGGAACGTCAACGCCGACTCGACCTCCGCATGGCGCCAGGGCTTGCGGCCGAGGAGCGGCGACTTCACCGAGACGCTGACGTGGAGCGTGCCCTCGTTCAGGAGGTGCTCCGGGATCCAGGCGGTGGTGACGTAGCGGCCGGGATCGCGCGCCTCGGTCCACACCGGGTTCGTGTCCATTGCGCTGAAGACCAGCGTGCCGCGCTCGTCGACGAGGTCGATCCACGGGAAGACGACCTCGCGCCGCAGCAGGTCGAAGGCGATCTCGACGCCGACCGGCTCCGAGACGTCGACGACGTCGGAGGTGTCGCCGCTCGCGTCGACGATGCGCGCAGAGCGAAGGCGCGCCCAGTCGTCGCCCGGAGCCGAGTCGTGATCGCGCCAGACGCGCCTCGCGGAGGTGCCGAGGTCGCCGTGCAGGTAACGGCCGATGACGTGCTCGGCCGGGCCGTCCTCGACGAGGCGACCGCGGTCGAGGAGGAGCAGGCGGGGGCAGAGGCGCGCGATCGTCGGCATCGAGTGCGAGACGAAGAGGACCGTGCGACCCGACTGGCCGAAGCTCTCCATCTTGCCGAGACACCGTTTCTGGAACTCAGCGTCGCCGACCGCGAGCACCTCGTCGACGAGCAGGATCTCCGGCTCGAGATGAGCGGCGACCGAGAACGCGAGCCGCACCGTCATCCCGCTCGAGTAGCGCTTGACCGGCGTGTCGAGGAACTTCTCCACTCCTGCGAACTCGACGATCTCGTCGAACTTCCGCTGGATCTCCGAATGCCCCATGCCGAGGATGGCGCCGTTCAGGAAGATGTTCTCCCGGCCCGTTAGCTCCTGGTGGAAGCCGGTCCCGACCTCGAGCAGGCTCCCCACGCGGCCGCGGATGTCGGCGTAGCCGGCCGTCGGCTCGGTGATGCGGGAGAGCAGCCGCAGGAGCGTCGTCTTGCCCGCGCCGTTCCGGCCGATGATCCCGAGCACCTCGCCCTCCGCGACCTCGAAGGAGACGTCGCGAAGCGCCCAGATCGTCTCCCGCTTCGTGCGCCCGGTGCGCAGCGTGCGGAGCCCGTGGACGAGGTGGTCGCGCAACGTGTCGATCGACGAGTGCATCTGGCCGATCCGGTACTGCTTGGCGAGGCCGTGGGCGCTGATCGAGAACATCAGATGAGGTCTGCGAAGTAGCGCTCGACGCGCTTGAAGTACCAGAGGCCGCTGAGCGTGATGGCGAGCCCGATCCCGAGGCTCTCGAGGTAGACGTGGTAGTGGGGGAGCCCGCGGCCGAGCACGGCCCAGCGGAAGCCGTCGATCACGCCGGTCATCGGGTTCAGCGCGAGCAGCGACTGCGTGTGCGGCTTGACCGCTGTGATCCCCCAGAGGATCGGGGTGACGAAGAACCAGATCTGGGTCAGGAACGGCAGCAGGTACGGCACGTCGCGGTAGCGGACGTTAAGGGCCGAGAGCCAGAGGCCGACGCCGAAGGCGGTCAGCAGCGCCATCCCCAGGAAGGCCGGGATGACGACCGCGTGCCAGTGCGGCGCCCGCCCGTACCAGAGAAACATCCCGACGAGGACGGTGAACGCGCAGAGGAAGTCGATCACCGGGGCCACGACTGAGCCGAGCGGGATGATCAGGCGGGGGAAGAAGACCTTCGTGATCAGGTTCTGGTTCCCGACGATGCTCATGCTGCTCGCGGAGAGGCACGCGGTGAAGTACGTCCACGGCAGCATCGCGGTGAAGAGGAAGAGCGGGTACGGCACGTGGTACTCCGAGTGCAGATGCAGGCCGCGGTTGAAGACGAGCGTGAGGACGATCGTCGTGAGGAAGGGCACGATTATCGCCCAGGCAGCGCCGAGCGCCGTCTGCTTGTACTTGACCTTGACGTCGCGCCAGATCAGGAAGAAGAGGAGCTCGCGGTACGCCCAGAGCTCCCGCAGATTGAGCTGCACGCGTCGGCGGGAGCGCTGGATGCGCCTGACCCGGAGGGGCGCGGAGACCGCGCTCACGCCGCCTGCCTCCGCACGACGTGGTTGCCGAGGACGAGCACGTCCATCTTCGTCTTCGTGAAGGTCTCCACGGCCTGCTCGGGGGTCATGACGATCGGCTCGTTCTCGTTGAACGACGTGTTCAGGACGACCGGCACCCCTGTCCGTTCGCCGAACGCCTCGATGAGCCTGTAGTAGCGCGGGTTCACTTGCCGCTCCACAGTTTGCAGACGGCCCGTGTCGTCAACGTGGTTCACGGCCGGGATCTGCGCCCGCCGGTCGGGCCGGGTCTTGTACACGAGCACCATGAACGGGGACGGATAGTCCTGCTCGAACCACTCGCCCGTCGCCTCGGCGAGGATCGACGGCGCGAAGGGGCGAAACGGCTCACGGTGCTTGATCCGCGCGTTCAGGACGTCCTTCATGTCCGCCCGCCGGGGGTCGACGACGATCGAGCGGTTGCCGAGCGCGCGCGGGCCGAACTCCATCCGGCCCTGGAACCAGCCCACCACGTCGCCCGCCTCCATCCGCTCGGCCACGGTCGGGAAGAGCGCGTCGTCCTCGAGCCGCTCGGCCTCGAGGCCCTCCGCGGCGATCGCGGCGGCGCATTCCTCGTCCGAGTACTCGGGACCCGTGTAGGCGTGCTCCATCACGAACCCGCGCGGCCGGCCGAGGTGCTGGTTCCAGACCCAGTAGGCGGAGCCGACGGCCGTGCCGGAGTCGCCGGCGGCGGGCTGCACGTAGACCTCGTCGAACGGCGTCTCCGGGCGGATACGCCCGTTCGCGACGGCGTTCAGCGCCACGCCGCCGGCCAGGCAGATATTGGGGATCCGCGTCCGCTCCCAGAGCTCCGAGACGAGGTGCAGGTAGGCCTCCTCGAGCATCGCCTGGAGCGCGGCGGCCACGTCCTCCTGCTGGCGCGTCAGCTCGCCCCGCGGCTCCCGCGCCGGCCCGAAGGCCTCGACCAGGCGGTCCGAGTAGATGCGCCCGATGGACGGCGTCTGCTCGTCCCATGTCATGTCGACGCCTTCCTTGTCGTGCGTGAAGTAGTCGAGCCCGAGCTCGAAGAGCGAGCCGTTGAGCCGAACGAGGTCGTGCATCCGGGTCAGGTGCCGGTCAGGCGTCCCGTACGGCGCCAGGCCCATCACCTTCCCCTCGTCGCCGTACTTCGGAAAGCCGAGCCACTGCGTCACCGCGGTGTAGAAGATCCCGAGCGAGTGCGGGAAGAGCACGCGGTCGAGGATCTCGAAGCGATTCCCGCGCCCGACGGCGAGCATCGTCGAGGCGAAGTCGCCGAAGCCGTCCAGGGAGAGGACCGCCGCCTCCTCGAACGGCGAGACGAAGAACGCGCTCGCCACGTGGGCCTGGTGGTGCTCGACGTTGTGCACTAGTGCACGAACCGCGTCGGGCGCCACGCCGAGCGAGGCGGCAAGGGCTCCGCGTACGTCGCGCACCCTGGCGGCGTTCTCGAGACGAGCCTTGAGGTAGCGCGCGCTCGCGCCGTGGCGGATCGTGCGCAGGAGCTTGCGGCCGAGGTTCGCCTTCGGGTCGCGTGAGACCGCGACGTGGTCGAGGTCGCCGGCGTCAAGCCCCGCTTCGGCCAGGCACCAGCGCGCGGCGAGCTCGGGAAAGCCCGCGCAGTGCTTGACGCGGTTGAAGCGCTCCTCCTCGGCAGCCGCCACGAGCTCGCCGTCGATGAGGAGTGCCGCCGCCGCGTCGCCGTGATAGGCGTTCAAGCCGAGAATCGCGGTCACGCGGAGCCTATTCTGTCAGTCGCTTGTAGATGATCTGTTAGGAGGACGCCCGTTGGCCGACCGAAGGATCGTCGGGATTGCGATGGTCCAGGACGAGGACGTGTTCGTCGAGCAGGCGGTTCGCAACGTCCTGGACTTTTGCGACGAGCTGATCGTCAGCGACCACCGCTCGCGTGATGAGACTCCGCGGATCCTCGGGCGGCTCGCCGACGAGCGTCCCGACAAGATCCGGCTCCGCCGGGTCGGCCGGGCAGGCGAGGCGAACGAGCTCCTGCGTCCCTACGTGGGCGAGGACGTGTGGGTCTTCGGCGTCGATGGCGACGAGCTCTTCGAGCCGGACCGGCTCGCGGCTCTTCGCCTGCGACTGCTCGCTGGCGAGCTCGCCGAGTGGTACCTGGTCAAAGGGAACGTGCTCCACTGCGACGAGCTCGACGCGGCCGCCGGGACGGCCGCAGGCTGGCTCGCTCCTCCGTCGCGCAGCATCACGAAGCTCTTCAACTTCGCCGCGCTCGACCGCTGGGAGGGGCGAGCGGTCGAGCATCTCTACGGCGGCGAGCGAACATTCCGCCCCGGCTACTCCGACGAGACGATCTACTACCTCCGAGGCGACTACGAGTGGGCGAACTCGCCGTTCCGGTGCCTGCACGTGTGCTTCCTGCGCCGGAGCAGCCGGCAGTCGGCGGGCCTGAGGGCGCGCCGGAGCGTGATCGAGCGGACGGGAATCCCGCGGCCACGGCGCGCGGCGGGGCGGGTTCGCGAGCTGCTCGGGCACCCTCCCGAGTCGGAGTGGAAGCTCGCGAAGTACCGCCAAGGCCCTCGGGTCGAGGTCGACGACGTGGCGGGATTCGTAGACTCGCCCCGGTGACGAGGATCGGCGGCATCGGGCTCCTTCGCGACGAAGACCGCTCGTCGAGCGCGCCGTCCGCAACGTGTTCGGCTTCTGCGACGAGTTGATCCTCGTCGACCACCGGTC
Organism: Actinomycetota bacterium; assembly: GCA_005883235.1. Next base: position 2,136 of record VAYE01000047.1, on the reverse strand, counting down.
GAAGGACCGAATGCCGGACACTAGACTCGCCCGCGTGACGCGGATCATCGGGGTCCTGCTCGTTCGCGACGAGGACCGCTTCGTCGAGCGCGCGGTTCGCAACGTCTTCGGGTTCTGCGACGAGCTGATCCTCGTCGACCACCGCTCCAAGGACGGCACCCCTGCGATCCTCGAGCGGCTTGCCGCCGAGAGCCCCGTACCGACGTCCCTGCACCGAGTCGACGACGCGGGGACCTCCCACGACTTCGTCAAGGGCTACGCGGGCCGGGACGTGTGGGCGTTCGGGCTCGACGGCGACGAGCTCTACGACCCGCGAGGGCTCGAGCGGTTCCGCGAGTCGCTGCTCGCCGGCGAGGCGGCCGACTCCTGGAACATCCGCTCGAACATGATCCACTGCGTCGAGCTCGACGAGGAGCGGGGCCTCGCGACCGGCTACGTCTCGCCGCCTGCTCCCAGCGTGTCGAAGCTCTTCAACTTCCGCCTCATCGACGCGTGGGACGGCGACAATCCGGAGCGGCTCTGCGACCCCTCGGGCCTCGTGTTCAAGGCCGGCATCGAGCCGAAGAAGTACGAGCTCAACAAGACGCACTCGTGGGAGGAGTCGCCGTTCCGCTGCCTGCACGTCTGCTTCCTCAGGCGGAGCAGCCGGCAGGCGAAGGCCGGCCCGCGGATGAACGTCCCGGACCGGACGGCCCCCCGCCGCGCCCCGGTGCGCGCCTGGCGCGCGTTCCTGGAGGCGATCGGCAGGCCGCCGCCGGGGACGTACAAGGACCTCTACCGCGTCGGTGAGCTCGTCACCGTTCCGGTCGGGGGCATCCTCTCGCCATCTGAGCCGAGAGGATGACTTCTGCTCATGACTGCCAGCGGCTAGCGCTCTACGAGCCCGAGGACGTACTCTGCGACCCGCCCCGGCGCCGCGTGCTCGTCGAAGTAGCGCGCCGCGGCAGTCCGTAGCCGCGTCTGCTCGTCGGGCCGTGCGAGAAGCGCCTCGATCGTCCGCGATACCTTCTCGTACTCGGCCTCCGGCGCCGCCTCCGTGTCGTCGGGCCGCTCGACGCCGCAGTCGGCGACGTGCACTCCCGCCTCGAACGGGATGGGGCGTCACTGGCACTCCGGCCGCGCGGAGTCGCTCCATGTTCTCCGCGTCCTCGCTCGGGTCGAAGCCCTCGGGGAAGATCGCCAGCAGGTCCTTCGAGCAGTCGAGCTCGGCGAGGCGCTCGAAGATGCGCAGCGAGTGCTCTCGCCCACCCCAGACCTGCGAGAGGTACGCAACGTCGACCTCCTTCGGCGCGTCGCGAAGCGCCCGCAGGCGCGCGAGCTTGCGCCGGTCGAGGAGCCCGTTCCCGTTCACGATCGGGAGGACCCTCGGGTCGTACGTGCCGCCCTGCCAGCGGTTCGCCTTGAAGTAGACGTCGCTCCAGGCGAGCGCCCCGGGATCGCGTACCTCCCGCCGGTCGTGCCCGTCGATCGCGAAGCGGACGCCGCCCGACTCGTAGCGGCCGACGAAGGCCTCGGCGGTGCCGCGGCCGAAGCGGTAGGCGACGCTGACCTTCGCGCGTACTCCCGGCATGGGCGGAAGCCCACGCACCCGAAGCCGCGTCACCTCCTCGAGCCCCAGGAGGTAGTACTTCTGGTAGCCGATCGTGCGCCCGACACCGCGTGGCGCGAGGAAGGTCACCCGGCTCATCGGACGGCCCGGGCGTAGAGCTCGAGCGTCTCGTCGAGGACAGCGTCCCACGAGAAGCGGGCGCGAATCCGCTCCCGGGCGGCGGCGCCGAGCCGGACCCGGAGATCGGCGCTCGCGAGGAGCCGCTCGAGGGCGGCGCGCAGCGCGGCCGGCTGTCCGGGCGGGACGAGCAAGCCGGTCTCGCCGTCCGCGACGAGGTCGAGGAGCCCGCCGACCGCGCTCGCGACCACCGGCCTCCCGTGCGCCATCGCCTCGGCGCAGACGACGCCGAAGCCCTCCCGCCGCGAGGGGCACGCGACGACCGCGGCGCGCCCGTACAGGCGCTCGAGCTCCTCGTGCGGCACGAAGCCGAGCGCCGCGGGAACGCGATCGCGGAGCGGGCCGTCGCCCGCGACCACGAGCCGCATCCCTTCCGTCGCGGTCAGCAGCTCCTCGATGCCCTTCTCGGG
>VAYE01000195.1 GCA_005883235.1 Actinomycetota bacterium | reverse complement strand
GCCGCCCTTCGTCTCGATGCCGAGCGAGAGCGGAGTGACGTCGAGGAGCAGGATGTCCTTGACCTCGCCCTTGAGGACACCGGCCTGGATGGCCGCGCCGACGGCGACGACCTCGTCCGGGTTGACGCCCTTGTGCGGGTCCTTGCCGATCAGCTCCTTCACCTTGTCGACGACCGCCGGCATGCGGGTCATGCCGCCGACGAGTACGACGTGGTCGATCTTCGACTTGTCGATCCCGGCGTCCTTCAAGCACTGCTCGGTAGGCCCGACCGTGCGGGCCAGCAGCTCGGCGGTGAGCTCGTTCAGCTTCGCGCGCGTGAGCTGCAGGTCGAGGTGCTTCGGCCCCTCCTGCGTCGCCGTGATGAACGGCAGGTTGATCTGCGTCGACATCGTCGACGAGAGCTCGATCTTCGCCTTCTCGGCTGCCTCGTAGAGCCGCTGGAGCGCCATCGGGTCCTGCGAGAGGTCGACGCCCTGGCTCCGCTTGAACTCGCCGACCATCCAGTCGACGATCGCCTTGTCGAAGTTGTCGCCGCCGAGGTGGTTGTCGCCGTTCGTGGCCTTCACCTCGAAGACGCCTTCGGCGAGCTCGAGGATCGACACGTCGAACGTGCCGCCGCCCAGGTCGAACACGAGGATGGTCTGGTCGGACTCCTTCTCGAGCCCGTACGCGAGTGCGGCCGCGGTCGGCTCGTTGATGATGCGCAGAACGTTCAAGCCGGCGATCTTTCCGGCGTCCTTCGTCGCCTCGCGCTGCGCGTTGTTGAAGTAGGCGGGGACGGTGACGACGGCGTCGGTCACCGGCTCGCCGAGGTACGCCTCGGCGTCGCCCTTCAGCTTCTGCAGGATCATCGCGCTGATCTCCGGCGGCGCGTACTCCTTGCCGCCGGCCTTCACGCGCGCGTCGCCGTTCTGGCCCTTCACGACCTCGTAGGGGACGATCGTCATCTCTTCCGAGACCTCGTCCCACTTCCGGCCCATGAAGCGCTTGATCGAGAAGATCGTGCTCTGCGGGTTCGTCACCTGCTGCCGGCGCGCCGGGACGCCGACGAGCCGCTGCTCGTCCTTGAACGCGACGACGGACGGGGTTGTGCGGCCGCCCTCCGCATTCGGGATGACCGTGGGCTCGCCGCCCTCCAGGACGGCCATACACGAGTTCGTGGTGCCCAGGTCGATGCCGATCGTCTTTGCCATGCGTGGTTCCTCCAAACGATGTATGAGTCCACACAGGATAAAATCTAAGCCTGCTCATGTCAAGTCTCTGCGGCTCCTGATGTGGGCTAGGCTGCGCGGCGTGGAGCCGCTCGTCGACTCGTGGGGTCGCGCGATCGAGAGCTTGCGGGTCTCGGTCACCGACAAGTGCAACTTCCGCTGCACGTACTGCATGCCGGCGGAGGGCCTCGAGTGGCTGCCGAAGCAGGAGGTTCTGACCTTCGAGGAGATCGAGCGGCTCGTGCGCGTGCTCGCGCGCATGGGCGTGCGCGAGGTCCGCCTGACGGGCGGCGAGCCGCTCGTGCGGCGCGACCTCCCGGAGCTCGTGCGCATGCTCGCCGCCGTCCCCGGAGTCGACGACCTCTCGCTGACGACGAACGGCGTCCTCCTCGATCGTCTGGCCGGCCCGCTCGTCGCGGCGGGCCTCGAGCGGATCAACGTCTCGCTCGACTCGCTGAGCCACGTCCGCTTCACCGAGCTGACCCGGCGAGACGCGCTCGACAAGGTGCTGCGCGGGCTCGAGGAGGCGGAGCGCTATCCGGAGCTGCGGCCGATCAAGGTCAACTGTGTCGCGCTCAAGGGCTTCACCGAGGAAGAGGTGCCCGCCCTCGCGGAGCTTGCCCGGCGCAAGCCGTACGTCGTCCGCTTCATCGAGTTCATGCCGCTCGACGCCGACCAGGTGTGGCGGGAGGACCGCGTCCTCACCGGCGGCGAGATCCGGGCGCTGATCGAGGAGCGCTGGCCGCTCGTCGAGATCCCCGCCGCCCCGTCGTCGACCGCGAGGCGGTTCCGCTTCGCCGACGGGGCGGGCGAGATCGGCTTTGTCAACCCGGTCTCCGAGCCGTTCTGCTCGGCGTGCGACCGGATCCGGCTGACCGCCGACGGCCAGCTGCGGACTTGCCTGTTCTCCCGCCGCGAATGGGATCTCAAGGGCGCGCTCCGCGCAGGAGCGTCCGACCAGGAGTTCGAACGGCTCCTTCGCTTTGCCGTCCGCCACAAGGAGCTCAAGCACCGCATCTCGGACCCCGGCTTCGTCCGGGCGAGCCGGTCGATGTCCCAAATCGGCGGCTAGGAGGGTTGGGGGAACGTCGTTCGCCGCCTGGAGCGTGATGCTCTTTCCGAGGCGAGGACGCAGGGAGCGTCGATAGCAGCGCTATCGACGCGACAGAGGACGTGGCATCGGGAAGGGCAGCGCGCTCCAGGCGGCACAAGCGATGTGTCCCCAACCCTCCTAACCGCCCTCGTTTGGAGACCGTCCGCGATTTCGGTCAGAATCCCCCCGTGCCGATGACCGTCGGAATGACGTCTGTGTGGACCTCGTTGGAACTGACCATGGCCGGAGCGGGCACGTGACCGCCGTCGCCGCTGTCGGGCGACGCTACCTGCCGCGCGGCTGGGCCGACTTCGGGCGCCAGCTCTCGATCTGGTTCGGCTTCCTGATCGCCTACCAGTTCGTCCGGGGCCTCGCCGACCGGAATCCCTCGAAGGCGTTCGACAACGGCTGGCGCGTCCTCGGCGTCGAGCAGGGAATGACGCACCACATCTTCGAGCTCACGCTCCAGCGCGTGGCGGAGTCGTCGTCCTTCCTCAACCGGCTCACGTCGCTGACCTACTGGACCTCCGAGTTCGCGGTCGTCGGGATCGCGCTCCTCTACGTCTACCTGCGCCGGCACGACTCGTTCAGCCGCTTCCGCAACTGGATCCTCCTCGCCAACGTCCTGGGCCTGGTCGGCTACCTGCTCCTGCCGACGGCTCCGCCGCGCATGTTCGCCTCGCTCGGCTTCATCGACACGCTCGGGAACCTCGGCTCGATGAACCACGGGAGCAGCCTGGTGCAGGTCGCCGGCAACCCGTACGCCGCCATGCCCAGCCTGCACGCCGCCGACGCCCTCATCGTCGGGATCACCCTGATCAGCGTCACAAGCCGCCGCTGGCTGCGCTTGCTGTGGGCGCTCTGGCCGCTGTGGGTGTGGTTCTGCGTCATGGCGACCGCGAACCACTTCTGGCTCGACGTCGTCGCCGGCGTCGCGGTCGCGGTGCTCGCCTTCGCGCTGCTGCAGAGCCGCCGGCTCCTGCCGCTCGTCAAGCTCGGCTGAGGCGGCCATGAGCAGGGCCGCGAGCCTGAAGCGCGGGTACACGCAGGGCGCCCGCAAGCTCGCGAGCCGCTCGATGCTCGGCCTCGCGCGAACGCGCGTCACGCCGGACGCCCTCACGGTCTCGGGTGTCGCCCTCTGCGTGGCGGCCGCAGTCCTCGTCTTCTTCGAGAACCGGAACGAGCTCCTCTTCTACTGGCTCGGGGCCGGCGTCTTCGTCGTCGGCTCGATCCTCGACATCCTCGACGGGGCCCTCGCGCGCTCGAGCGGGAAGGGGACGCCCTTCGGCGCGTTCATCGACTCGACGACCGACCGCGTCAGCGAGGGCGTCGTCCTCGGCGCGATCGCGCTCGTCTTCGCCCGCCACCACGACCTCGTCGGCGTGGGGCTCGCGTTCGCCGCCGTCGCCGGCTCCTTCCTCGTCAGCTACACGCGTGCCCGCGCGGAGGCGCTCGGGTTGCGCGGCGACGTCGGCATCGGCAGCCGCGCGGAGCGCGTGGTGGTGATCACGGTCGGGCTCGTC
>VAYE01000194.1 GCA_005883235.1 Actinomycetota bacterium | reverse complement strand
GGGCAAGGCCGAAGCCCGCGCCCGCCCTTCGTTTCTAAGGCAGCCCCAACCTCCTCCCCGAGGCGATCGTATCGGGGAGGAGCGCACGCGTGGGTGCCGGAAGAGCGCCGCTTGGACGCGCCGCGCTCCACAGCGGACACGCCTCAGCCGACGCCCGCGAACCCGCATTCTGCGCCGCAGAAGGACTCTGCTAGCCTGAACCGAAGAGAGAGCCCCGATGGGGCTCGCCCGTCTACTTCCGCGCCCGAACCTGCGGGCGCATGCCCGAGGAGCTCGCCTGCCGACCGTCATCGCTTTTGCGAACCAGAAGGGCGGCGTGGCGAAGACGACGACGACGCTCAATCTCGCCGTGGCCTTTGCCGAGCAGGGGCTGAAGGTGCTCGCGGTCGATCTCGACCCGCAGGGCAACCTGACCATGAGCCAGGGGCTCAATCCAGACACGATCGAACGGTCGATGTTCGACGTGCTCGTACACCGGCTGCCGATCCAGGAGATCGTCCAGAAGGCCGAGGTCGACCTCGCCGTCTCGTCCATCGACCTCGCCGGCGCCGAGCTCGCGCTGTCCAGCCTCATCGGCCGCGAGCGCGCCCTCGAGAAGGCGCTGCTCCCCGTGAAGGACGAGTACGACTACGTCCTGATCGACACGCCGCCGTCGCTCGGCCTGCTGACGATCAACGCGCTCGTCGCCTCGAACAACGTCATCGTCCCGGTGCAGTGCGAGTACCTCTCGCTGCGCGGGCTCGTCCAGCTCGAGAACACGCTCTCGATGATCCGCGAGAACCTGAACCCGAACGTCGAGATCGCCGGGATCCTGCCGACGATGTACGACACGCGGACGCTGCACTCGCGCGAGGCGATCGAGATCCTCGAGGAGAACTTCGGCGACCTCGTCTTCAAGACCCGCATCCGCAAGACCGTTCGCTACGCGGAGGCGCCGGTGAAGGGCAGCTCCATCATCAAGTACGACCCGACGGGTCCGGCCGCGGAGGCGTACCGATCCCTCGCGAAGGAGGTGCTCGATGGCGCGAAAGCGCGCGAGCATGCGTGAAGGCCCGCTCGCGGAGCTCTTCCGAGCCACTGAGGCCGCGCAGCAGCAAGCGGCCCGAAAGGAAGCGCCGGCCGAAGCAGCGGCCGAGCCCGACGAGGCGACCGTCGAGCACGCGCCTGCGTTCGAGCCCGCCGAGGCGCCCCCGGCGCCACCCGCCAAGCCGAAGCCTGTCCCACGCGAGCACCCCGTCGTCCGTTACCTGGAGCCGGTCCCCGAGCCGCCGCCGCGGCTGCACCGCGCGCCGCGGGCCGACTCGGCCGCCTACCTCGCCGTCATTCGCGTCGTCGGCGTCGGCGGCGCGGGCCTGAACGCGCTCGACCGGATGATGGACGCCGGCATCAACCAGGTCGAGTTCGTCGCCGTCAACACCGACATCCAGCAGCTCCAGACGAGCGACGCCGCGACGAAGATCCACATCGGCCGCGACCTCACGCACGGGCTCGGCTCGGGGGCCGACCCGATCGTCGGCCGCGAGGCCGCCGAGGAGAGCTACGACCAGATCAAGCAGGCGCTCCGCGGCTCGGACATGGTCTTCGTGACCGCCGGCGAGGGCGGCGGCACCGGCTCCGGCGCCGCGCCGGTCGTGGCGCGCATCGCGCGCGAGGTCGGCGCGCTCACGGTCGGAATCGTCACGCTTCCGTTCAAGTTCGAGGGCACGCGCCGCCGCCGCCAGGCCGACGAGGGCGTCGAGGCTCTGCGCGGGGCCTGCGACACGACGATCGTGATCCCGAACGACCGCCTGCTCGAGGTGCTCGAGAAGACGACGTCGATGCTGGAAGCCTTCCGGATCGCCGACGACGTCCTCCGCCAGGGCGTGCAGGGCATCTGCGACCTGATCACGATGCCCGGCCTGATCAACCTCGACTTCGCGGACGTCCGCACGATCATGAAGGACGCCGGGACGGCCCTGATGGGAATCGGCTTCTCCTCGAGCGAGAACCGCGCGCGCGAGGCTGCCGAGCGAGCGCTGCGCTCACCGCTCATCGACACCGAGATCGGCGCCGCGAAGGGGATCCTGCTCTCGATCGCGGGCGGCGACGACCTCTCGCTCGTCGACGTCAACGACGCCGCCGAGGTGATCCGCCAAGCTGCGACCGACGACACGAACATCATCTTCGGCGCCACGATCGACGAGCGCCTCGCGGGTCAGGTCTGGGTGACCGTCGTCGCGACGGGCCTCGGCTCGGGGCACCGGCGGCGCGGCCTCGTCGCGGCCGTCGACGACGACTCGCTCGAGCCGCCGAGCTTCCTGCAGGACGCCTAGTAGCTAAATCCGCGGCCAGCGCGGAAGGCGAACGCCGTCGAGCTCGGCTTGGGCGCGGGCGACGATGCGGCGCGTCGGGTGCGCGGTGCCGAAGAAGACCCAGACGTCGAGCGTGTAGCGAGGTCGGGGGACGAAGGCGCGGTACAGGCCGTAGCGCGCAGGAACGCCTTCGAAGCCGCTCCCGATCTTGCCGCGCGTGATGCGCAGCGAGTTCCACCGTCGGGGCGGCGGGCCGGCGTGTCGACTGTCCACCGAGACGCCGATCCAGACGAGGACGCCCTGCCGTGGCAGCCGGGCGAGTGTGCGCGTCGGCGGAAGCTGATTGCGCGGGTCGCGATATGGGACGGTCGAGGCCCAGCTCTCGGTCTGCGCGCCCGAGGGCCCGATCGGCGACGCTCCGCTCGTCCCGACGTGCCAGCCTCGACGGGCGGGAAGCCGTGCCGGCTGCACGCGGCCCGGATAGAAGTCGCCCGCCCGGACGCGGAAGCTCCTCAGCACCTCGTTCGCCTGCGCGATCGTGCGCGCCGACGGCCTCCGCCTCCGCTTGAACACCACGAAGTGGCGGCCGGAGAGGCAGAAGCTCCCCGGCCCGGAGAGCGGAGGCGCGTGGCGGCGGGGCAGACACGGCGGGTGCTCGCCGGGGAGCGGCGCCCACTCGGAGATCAGGAGCAGCAAGTCGCCCCGCCGCATCCGCCGCAGGGTCGCTCGTCCGAAGCCGGTATCGCCTCGCGGGATCGGGAACGTGGCGGCGGCGACGTTTCCGTGGGAGACGCGGCCGGACCAGCCCGGCGGCAGGTCGATCCGCATCCCGAAGCCGTGGATCGTCGTTCCGCCGAGCGCGAGAGCGGCCATGGCTGTCCCGAGCACAACATCTCTACGGCGCCCGCCGCTCGGGCGGTCCGGTCAGTCCACGTCGGCGCAGGCGGACGAGCGCCGCCCGGTCACCTCGCGCAGCGCCTGGCCCGGCTGCACGTCGAAGCGCACCTGAACGCGGCCGCCGCGTGGGATTGCGAGCTC
>VAYE01000193.1 GCA_005883235.1 Actinomycetota bacterium | reverse complement strand
CGGGAGAAGTAGTCGTTGCCGCGCCGGTTGACGAGGCCGGCCGCCGCGAGCTCGGACGTCGTGAAGCCCTTGGCGAGCGCTTTTCGGGCGAGCGTCTGCCCGCCGAGCGCCAGCCCGAGCCGGTACTCGCGGCAGACCTTCTCGTCGAGGCCACGGCCGGCCAGGTAGTCGCGCGCGAGCGAGCCCGCCGGCGAATCCCAGAGGTGGCGCTCGTAGAAGGTCGCGGCGGCGTCGAGGACCTCGAGCAGGCGCTCGCGGCGCCGGCGCCGCGCGTCGTGCTCCGGCGAGGTCTCCTCGTACTCGACCGGGACGTTGAACCGGTCGGCGAGCCATTCGATCGCTCCGACGAAGTCGAGCTGCTCCGTCTCCTGCACGAACCGGATCGTGTCGCCGCCGACGCCGCAGCCGAAACAGTGGTACGTCCCCTTCGCCGGGCTCACCGAGAAGCTCGGCGTGCGCTCCTCGTGAAAGGGGCACCGGCCCATGTAGCCCGCGCCTGCCTTGCGAAGCTGCGTATGGCTGGCGACGACGTCCACGATCGCCGCCGCCGCCTTCACCTCTGCCACACAGGAGTCCTTAATGCGCCCGGCCACGTGCAAGCGTGGCCCTGACAGCGCCGAAGGCGCACGGAGTGCGGGCTCGGACAAGGGCATACTCATGCCGCCCGGAGGGACTCGATGCAAGCGTGGTGGAAAAGTCGGACGGTCCTACTAGAACGCAGCGATGTGGATAACCGCATTTGCAGGAACATAGAACGTATGTTTCCACCCGCCCCGGACAACATCTGTGGATCGAAAAGACGCTGGTAGCGGGAAGTTCCGCTTGATGTCCTCAGGGGTGGATCGCCTGTGGATCAGACGTTTGCCGCGTAGTCGAGCGCGAAGCGATCGGTCATCCCCGCGATGAAGTCGACGATCCGCTCCGGACCGTCGCCGCGCTCGACGAGGTGGTCGAAGATCCGGTGCACCGTCGCCCGCGCGCGCGCCTGCTCGGCCTGTGCGTGCGGCCCGAGGTAGACGCGCTCGAACATGAACGAGCGGAGGGAGAGCATCGCCTCGCCGATCTCCTCGCTCTGGGCAACGTCGCCCATCCGCTCCGACGTCTCGACCAGATCGTGGACGAGCGCGTCGATCCGTCGCGAGCCGGTCGAGCCCAGCAGCTCGACCTCGCGCTGCGGCAGATCCTCGAGCGCGAGGATCCCGAACCGGATCGCGTCGTCGATGTCGTGGTTGATGTAGGCCACGCGGTCGACCAGGCGGATGAGCTTCCCCTCGTGGGTCTCGGGCTCCTCCGGTCCCGTGTGGGTGCGGATCCCGTCGCACACCTCGGCTGTCAGGTTGAGCATCTTCGCGATCCGCTGCGAGTGCTCGTTGTGCCGGAAGCCCTGGCCGAAGCTGCGGCTGAGCGCGGCGTCGAGCGCCTCCTCGCCGGCGTGGCCGAACGGCGGATGTCCCATGTCGTGCCCCAGCCCGACCGCTTCGACGAGGTCCTCGTTCAAGCGCAGCGCCCGCGCGACACCGCGCGCGATCGCCGTCGTCTCTAGCGTGTGCGTCATGCGGGTTCGGTAGTGGTCTCCCGCTGGGTCGATGAAGACCTGCGTCTTCCCTTTGAGGCGCCGGAACGGCTTCGAGTGCAGGATCCGGTCGCGGTCGCGTTGGAAGGGCGTCCTGAGCCGGCATTCCGCCTCCGGACGCGGTCGCCCCCTCGTCTCGTACGAGCGCACTGCAAGGGGTGAGAGCCACCGTTCCTCGTGCTCGCGGACGCGCGCCTCGAAGGCCTCGGCGACCGTTCCGGCGAGCTCGCGCACCGAGTCAAGCCTAGTCTTCGTCGCGGCCGTCGCGAGGCCGGCAGAGGAACGCGAGAAAGACCGGGCCACAGGGGCCGCGGGGCGTCCGAGGTTCGGGCGGCCCGGTCGGCGGTCCCATCCCCAACCCCCACCCTCCCGGGGTTCGGCCTGGGATTGTCACGCTATCGCGGCCAGTGCCCGGGTAGGTGACGCCGATGTGCTGAATGCGTGCCGTCTTCGCGGCGGCGTGCCCGGCCGCGGGTCCGTCCTCTCCGACATGGCCGAGCGCTCAGACGATGATCGGAACCGTCCCCCCGTCCGCGCTCCAAGCCGCCCCTGTCACGTACGCGGCGCGGTCGGAGCAGAGAAACGCGATCACCGCCGCGATCTCGTCGGGCTCCGCAAGCCGGCCGAGTGGGCGGCCCTTGCCGACGGCCTCCAGAACCTCCTCCTTCGTCTTCCCGCTCGCGGCGGCCTGCTGGTCGGCCAGGCCCCCCTGGCCAAGCCAGGCGCCGGTGGCCGTCGGCCCGGGCGTGACGGCATTGCACCGCACACCGTCCTTGGCGTACAGGTCGGCGACGAGCCGCGATACCGAGAGAACGGCGGCTTTCGTCACCGAATAGTTCGGCATCCCGGTCGACGGCCGCTTCCCTGCGGTCGACGACACGTTCACGATTACGCCCCCTCCGCCGTCGCGCATCGTCGGTAGCGCGGCGCGGATCGCGCGCACGTAGCTCATCACGTTGAGCTGCCACATCTCGTCCCACTGGAGGTCAGTCAGCTCCTCGAACCGGGCCTGGTAGGCGATCCCCACGTTGTTGACGAGGCACCGCACCGGACCCAGGGCCTTCGCCGAGTCGGCGAGAAGCTCAGCGGGGGCGCCCACCTCAGCGAGGTCGCAAGCCACTCCAAATGCGCCTCCCGCCTGCTTCCGCGCCTGTTCCACCTTTCCGGCCTCGCGTCCGCAGACGACGACGCGCGCGCCCTCCTCGGCGAGCAATCGCGCCGTCGCGAGGCCGATCCCGCTCGTCGAGCCCGTGACGACGCAGACACGATCGCGAAGTCCCAGATCCACGACGGCTAGCGTAACGGCCTCGACGAGCTGCGCTTTCGGGACGGGATTTTCCGCTCGTTAGACTGACTTCACGTGGAGGACTACACGAGCAAATACAAGGGCGAGCAGGTCGAGGTCGCGCTGTTCGGAGGCGAGTACCAGGAGGGCGTCCTCACCGCCTACTGCTATGTCGAGGACGTCGCGCACATCGAGCTCAACGGCCACATCCTCGTCCCGCTCCAGAACATCGCGTCGCTTCATTGCTCGAGCCGGTGCGACGCGCCCGAGCCGGACTGGCCGCCACGCGGTCTCGCCGAGGACGACCGCGACGACGACGGGTAGGGCGATGCGCAGGATCCTCCCTGTGCTCGCGAACGTCCTCAAGGCATGGGCACTGGTGCTCGGGGCGTGTGCCTTCCTCGGCGCGATTGGCTTCGCAGCAGGCGGTTACCGCCTCCTTTCGATCCTCGTCTTCTGCGCGCTCCTGCTCGCCGGGGGCGCCTACTGGTACTCCGACCGTGTCGCGCTTGGCCTCGTCGGGGCGCGTGAGCTGCCCCTTGGCGAGGCGCCGGCCCTCCATTCGACGGTCGAGCGGCTCGCG
>VAYE01000192.1 GCA_005883235.1 Actinomycetota bacterium | reverse complement strand
CGCGTACTCGTCAGTCAGCGTCTCGCCGTCGAAGATGTCGATCGGGACGCGCTCGTACGGAAGTCGCAGCTGCGCCAGGAGCAGCCGCACCTTGTAGCAGTTGCAGGAAGCGGAGTAGTCGTACATCCGTAGCCCGTCTTGTTCGGTCATGAGAGCTGAAACGCTGCGGGCCCCCGAGATGTGAGCCGGCGACCGGGGCTCGGCTGCGGGCTTCCCAGCCTCCCCCCGCGCCGCTAACGTCATTGCTGCGAATGACGCAATCGAATGGGACGAGGTGCACGCGGTGGGAGTGAGCTCGACGCGGGACAACCTCATGAAGGAGTACGCCACCGACGAGATCGTCGTCGAATGGGAGCCGCGGCTCTGTTACCACTCGCAAAACTGCGTCCGCTCGCTGCCGCAGGTGTTCGACGACAGCCGGCGGCCGTGGATCAAGGTCGACGCGGCGCCGGCCGACGAGGTCGAGGCGGCGGTCGCGCGTTGTCCATCCGGCGCCCTGCGAACGCGCCGGATCGGCGTTCCGGCGGCGAAGCGGGAGCAGCCGCTCGAGCTTTGCGCATCAGCGGACGGGCCACTGCTCGTGTCCGGGGGCGTTCGGATCCTCGACGCCGAAGGCACCGTTCTCTACGAGGGCGAGAAGGCCGCCCTCTGCCGCTGCGGCGGGTCGAGCAACAAGCCTTTCTGCGACGGCACGCACAAGGAGAACGGCTTCCGTGGCTGAGCCCGTGCTCACGCTGTACCAGGCGGAGTGGTGCCCGTTTTCTTCCGCGGTGCGGGAGGTTCTGACCGAGCTGGGGGTCGACTTCGTCGCACGTCAGGTCGAGCCGTCGCCGAACGAGCGGACCGAGCTTCGGAGCGTTGCCGATACCGACCAGATCCCCGTCCTGCGCACGGAGGACGGTCGCCGACGAGCTCGAGGCGGCAGCCGGATCCGTTTCCGAGGCGGAGGTCGTCGACGTGCCGGAGGCGAGCCGCTACGAGCTTCGGCTCGGCGGTCGCCTGATCGGTCTCGCCGCCTACCGGCGCCGAGACGGCCGCATCGCCTTCACCCATACCGAGGTGGACGAATCGTGCGAGGGCCGCGGCTTCGGGAGCCGCCTCGCAGGGGCCGCGCTGGACGATGCGCGCCGGGAAGGCCTCGACGTCGTTCCGCTCTGCCCCTTCATCGCCCACTACATCGAAGAGCATCCTGAATACGAGAAGCTCGTGGCCTCCGGCTACCGCGACCGCTGAGGCTCCGCCGACCACGAAGGAGGCTGGGATGGAAGACGAGGGGATCCACAATCGCATCGAGCAGTTGGTCGCCGAGGAGCACGAGCTCTACGAGCGCGGCGCCGAAGGCGGTCTGAGCGACAGCGAGCACCATCGGCTCGAATCGATCAAGGTCGGGCTCGACCAGTGCTGGGATCTGCTCCGCCAGCGACGCGCGCTCCGCGAAGCCGACCGCGACCCGCGAACGGCTACGGTCCGCGACCCGGACGTCGTCGAGGGGTATCAGCAGTGAGTCACTGAGCGACCAGCTCCGGGTCATACTTCGACGCCTAACGGCGACTCGCGCGGGTCGGCGAACGAGAGGGAGTGACGATGCCGCTCTACCTATCGAGGTTCAGCTACACGCCGGAGACCTGGGCCAGGCTGATCGCCAACCCAGAGGACCGCCGACAGGCCGCTCAGTCGTATATCGAGTCGGTCGGTGGGAAGCTCCACGGATTCTGGTACGCGTTCGGCACACACGACGGCTACAACCTGTGGGAGGCCCCCGACAACGTGTCCATGGCCGCGGTTGCGCTGGCGATCGGTGGCGGCGGTGCGCTTAGCTCGCTCGAGACGACAGTCCTCCTGACCGTCGACGAGACGATGGATGCCCTGCGCCAGGCCCAGCAAGTCCAATACCGCGCTCCCGGCGAGTAGCGGCTCGCGCAGCGATCGAGCGTATGGCTGAGCCTCACGCAGAGCAGAGTTGGCTCTGGCGCATGCGCATCGACCTGACGGGCGAGATCCCTGAGCCGGTCTGGCCTGCCGGAACCCGCCTGCACGGGTTCCGAACCATCGATGGGCGCCGCCTCCATGCTTTGCTCGAGCACGGCTACCGGCGGGGCGGCGGAAGCGTCGCCTCGTTCGAGACCTGGATGCCCCGGCTGACGCGCGACAGCGAGTTCGATCCTGATCTCTGTTTCCTCGTCGAGGCGAACGAGGAGCTCGTGGCAGCAGCGCTGTGCTGGACGAGCGCGTTCGTCAAGGACCTGGTCGTCCACGAGTCGTGGCGGCGGCGCGGCCTGGCCACAGCGCTCCTTCGACACGTTTTCCGCACCTTCCAGGCTCGTGGCGCCGAGCACGTCGACCTGAAAGTCGACACGCAGAACGCGGGGGCCATCCGTCTCTACGAATGCGTCGGCATGCGCGCCGTCGAGCGTCTTCCGGCTCCGCCGGCGGAGCAGAGCCTCTCCGAGTAGCAGACGCACGCGTCAGGTCCCAAATACCCTGAGAGCGTGCTGGACGCCGTTTTCGGGCGCGAGCAAGAGCTGGCGGAGCTCGCGCGGTTCCTCGAGGTAGTTCCCGCCGGCCCGCGGGCGCTCGTCCTCGTCGGGCGCGCGGGCGCGGGCAAGACGACGCTCTTCGACACGGCGGTCCAGGGAGCCGAGGAGCGCGGAATCACAGTCCTCGAGGCGAGACCGGCGGAGAGCGAGACGCCGCTCTCGTTCGCCGGTCTCGGGGATCTGCTTCGGCCTCATGTGGACGAGGTGCTGGAGGACCTCCCCTTGCCGCTGCGGCGCGCCCTGAGCGTGGCCTTGCTGATCGAGGAGGCGCCCGAGCGGCCGCCCGAGGCACATGCGGTCGCGGCTGCCGTCCGAACCGCGCTCTCCAGGCTCTCCTCGGAGCGGCCGGTTCTCGTCGCGATCGACGATGTCCAGTGGCTCGACGCCCCGACGGCCGACGCGCTCGATTTCGCCCTGCGCCGCCTGGAGGGCGAGCCTGTCGGCCTTCTCTGCGCGGAGCGCTCGGAGCGCGACGACCGACTTCCGCTCGGGCTCGACCGCGCACGCCTCGAGACCGCGGTCGTCCACGTCGGCGGGCTGAGCATCGGAGCGCTGCACCGCCTCCTCCGGACGCGGCTCGATGCGTCGTTCTCCCGTCCCAGTCTTCGGAGGATCGAGGCGGATTCCGGCGGCAATCCCTTCATCGCGCTCGAGCTCGCGCGGGCGCTCCTGAGGCGGGGCGAGCTCCGTCTGGGCGCCGAGACGCGGCTGGTGCCCGAGACCGTGAGCGAGCTGGTGCAGGAGCGACTCGGGGAGCTGCCGCCGGGCGCGGTCGAGGTGCTGCGGGTCGTGGCGCTCACCGCCGACGCGACCGTCGAGCGGGCTCTCGCCGTCGTCGACGACGCGGCTGGTCTCGACGCGGCAGTCTCCGCCGGAGTGCTCGAGGCAGAGGGTTCTCGGCTCCGCTTCTCGCACCCGCTGCTCGCCTCGGCCGTCGCGGATGCGATCCCGCCTGCCCGACGCCGCGAGCTCCATGCCGCGCTCGCCGCGGCCGTCTCCGATTCGGAGGAGCGGGCGCGGCACCTGGCACTGGGCGCCGACGGGCCGTCGGAGTCGGATGCGGCGGAGCTCGAGGCAGCTGGGCGCCAGGCCGCGGCGCGCGGTGCGCCCGCGACTGCGGCGGAGCTGCTCGAGCTCGCGGCCTCGCTGACTCCGCCCGAGCTCGTGGAGACCTCGTGGCGCCGGAAGCTGGAGGCGGCCGACTACCTCTCGGTCGCCGGCGAGACCCGTGCCGCCCGCGCGGTCCTCGAGGAGCTGACGACGTCCATGCCGCCGGGCCCGGAGCGCGCCGACGCGCTCGCGCGGCTCGCCTGGGGCCGCGAGGACGACTTCGAGGAGACGACGCGTCTCCTCGACCAGGCGCTCGAAGAGGTCGGGGACGACCCGGCGCGGCGGGCCGACATCCATCTCTTCCAATCCGACATTCTCGCCATCCGAGGCGATCTGGACCGGGCACGCGCCGAGGCTCGACTTGCGCTCGCCGACGCCGAGCGGGGGAGTGACGAGGCCCTGCTCGCCTCGGCGCTGGCCCAGGTCGTGATGTTCGACTCGCTCGCAAACGAGCCGGTCGACGATCGTTTGCTCGAGCGGGCGCTCGAGCTCGAGCGGACCGCCGAATCCCTTCGGCTGCGGACCCCGCCGAGCCACGTGGCGGGGCTCTACTACCTCTCACTCGGCAGGCTCGACGAGGCGCGGGCGGCGTTCGAGGCCGCGATCGCGAGGGCCGAATCCGAAGGCGTCGAGTACTGGCGCGCCGACAACCTGCTCCGCCTCTCGCTGACCGAGGGCCGGGCGGGGAACCTCGTGCGCTCGGACGAGGTCGCGAGGCTCGGGCTCGAGGCGGCGGAGCAGCTCGGCCTGGAGCAGCTGACGAGCGCGCTTCTCTACGGACGCGGCCTCGCAGCGCTTCTCCTGGGCCGCGCCGACGAGGCCCGGACGTTGGCCGAGGAGGGTCTCGACCTGTCGCGGAGGGTCGGGGACGAGGCGTACGCGACGTCGCACGAGGCTCTGCTCGGCTTCGTCGAGCTCACGGTGGGCGACTTCGCGGCGGCGGCGGACCGCCTCGGGGCGCTCTGGAACCGGATGGATGTGCTCGGCAGGCGTCCGAGCGCCCAGGGCGTCTTCCCGAACGCGGTCGAGGCGATGATCGGCGCCGGCCGGCTTCAGGAGGCCCGCGAGGCCCTCGAGAAGCTCGAGCGCGACCGGGAGGATCCGCTTGCCGCGCCGCAAATCGCCCGCTGCCGCGGCGCTCTCGCCGCCGCCGAGGGCGACCTCGAGG
>VAYE01000191.1 GCA_005883235.1 Actinomycetota bacterium | reverse complement strand
CTCGTGGCAGCGGCGGTTCGCGCCGTCCGCTCGAGCGACGGCGCTGTCAACGAGCGGACGCTCCCCGGACTCAAGATCGGCGTCTCCTGCCTCGGGCGGCTCCACCGCGTGCCGCCCTCGAAGCTGGATCTCGACCGGTACGGCATCGTCGTGCGGGACGCAACCTTCGCGCGGAAGCTCGGAGGTGCTCTTCCGAACACGCAGGTTTTCGTTTCGGAGATCGAGCAGTTCGACCAGGCGCGCTTCAGAAACGCAGGGCTCGCGCAGACGGAGCCGTTCGAGCTCTTCCGCCACCTCTTGACGAAGCATGTCGAGCCAGGCGAATCATGGCTGCCGTACGGGAAGCCCGACGGCGAAGAGCTCGCCTGGGCCGACGATTCCGCGACGGCGGCCGCCGTCATCGCCCGCGCGCGCGATCTGCTCGCGGCGCAAGCGGGCTTGGCAGGTGTCGCCGATCGACCATTGTCGCCGGACGTCGTACCGTACGAGCTCGAGGGCGCGGCCGTCGCCATCTACCGGAACGGCCTGCGCGCGCGCGGCATCGCTGACGCAGCGGGCGACATCGAGGATCTCCTCGCCGAGGCGGCCGTGCAGGCCGCGTCGATGCTCGAGCCACGCGAGCTCCGGGAATATCGTGAAGCTCCCGACGCCTTCTCCGTCGTGACGACGCTCCTGCACGACCGAGAGGATCACGGCGTGTCGGCCGACCTCGCCGCGTGGAAGATGCGGCGCGGCCTCGATAGCGTCACGGTCGCGCACCGTGGCCGCCGCTCTACGGCGCTTCCGGGAGCAGTGCCCTACAACAACTGGTCGCCGCGCGAGGTCGTGCAAACGCTGGCGCGAAACCGGCAAGGAGCGATCTGGTCGACTTGCCGCACCACGTCATGGCTGTCAGACGCCCGAGGAGTGCACAGGCTTCGCTTCGGCTTTGCCCAGCGCCCACGGCTCGCCGCCGCAGACGAGGATCCGCGGGAAATCGCCGCGGTGCTCAGCGCCTACCTGGCGCGAAACGTAGAAGCGAATGGGTTGCCCCTCTACCACCTCGAACCCGCCTCGGGCGCGTCGACCGGGCCGCCGACGGCGCCGCGGCTGGTGCACGGTCTCGTGGCGCTTCAGGAGGCGGGGGCTCTGCTCGAACAGCCCGCGTACGTCGAGCTTGGTCTGGCGGGGCTCGAGCGCTGCCTGGACTGCGTCGACGGCAGTGGGATGCTGCGCCTCTCGGACTCCGTAAATGGAGCGATCGGCGATTGCGTCCTCCTCGCCGGCGCGGTCGGCCAGCGAGAGCTCGTCGGCCACCGGGCGATCGAACCGCTCGTCCGCCGGGTCCGGGGCCTGCTGCGCGACGACGGACGCATCTGTGAGCACCCGGTTCGGCTCGATCGGCTCCAGGATCATGATTTCCTGCCGGGCGCCGTGCTCGTCGCGCTCGCGGCTTGCAGTGTGGCACTCGGCGAGCCGGTTCCCACGACGTTGACGAACGCGGTTCGCTGGTACCGCGGGAGATTTCGGCTCCTTCGGAGCTGGGGGATGGCCGGGTGGCAGACGCAAGGCTGGGCCGGAGCCGAGCTTCAACACCGGGTTCGTCGCCGAGGGAATCGCAAGCGCGTGGCGTCTGGCCGCCCAAGCCGCCGACGACGCTCGTGCGGCTCGATATCGGCGATCCTGGGCACGAGCGCTGGACTTCATCGGCACGCTCGTCATCCGGCCCGAGGACACTTTCGCGTTCCGCGATCCCGAGCAAGCCGTCGGCGGCGTTCGCACCACGATGACCCGATCCGACGTCCGTGTCGACGCCGTAAGCCACTGCCTGCAGGCGTGCGTGTCGGGCCTCCGTCTTCTCGACGGCCCCGTGCGGGCGCCCGCCATGGCCTCGACCGTTCGGCCAATGGCGGACGATGTCGGCGATCGCCGTTAGCCGAACGCGGCCTTCGGCGCTGACTCGCTTCGTCGAAGCTTTTGGTGCTCCCAGCTGCACATAACACGAACTGAAGGGCGCCAATATCGATGTCCCCTCTCACGCGGCAGCTCGGTAGTACTCGTGGATGAGGCCGCCGAGCCGGTCGTGTCGCTGGATCTCGCCTTCGGCTGGTGGCGCGGGTTCATCTCGGTCTGGCGGTCGAAGGCCGAGCGCGCGGTGCGGCCTCCGGCCGTTGTAGTGGGCGATAGGTGTGGAGCACGTGTTCGAGGTGGCGGCGGTTGAGGATCAGCAGCCAGTCCAAGCACTCCGAGCGGACGGTGCGGACGAAGCGCTCGGCGATCGCGTTCGCTTTCGGCGCTCGCACCGGCGTCTTCACGATCCGGATGCCTTCGCTGCGGAAGACGCATGCGCGATGAAGAAGAGCACGTAGAAGCGGCGCAGGAGGACGCTTTCGACGGTGAAGAAGTCACAGGCGACGATCGACCCTGCCTGCGCCCGTAGGAACGCGCGCCAGCTGAGGCCGGACCGTCGTGGCGCAGGCGTTAGGCCTGAGCGAGTGATCAATCGCCGGACGCTGGTCGGCGAGACGGTGAAGCCGAGCTTCGCAAGCTCGCCGCAGATCCGACGGTGTCCGCAGCGCGGGTTCTCGCGCGCGAGCCGGAGCACCAACTGCTGGACATCCGGAGACAACGGCGGACGTCCGACCCGGCCGCGTGACTGCCGCCACTTCCGCCGAACCATCGCTTGATGCCATCGCAGCAGCGTCCGCGGCGTCACCAACCCGTGGGGTGCGGAAACTCGGTCTGGTTGTCGGAGCCGGCTTCCCGGGGTGGCGTTAGCGTCGGTGTCCCCATCTTTGGAGGCTGCCTTTGCTCGTGTCGTTGGTGTACCTGGTCGCCTGCCGACTGCTTGAGCTGGTGGTGCTGCTCGTCCGGGGGTGATCGTTCGAAGGAGCTCGAGATCCTCGTGCTACGGCACGAGCTGGCGATTCTCCGCCGGCAGGTGGGTCGGCCCCGATTCGAGCCGAGGGACCGGCTCATGCTTGCCGCCCTCAGCCGAGTGTCGCCGCGCCGGTCTTGGAGAGCCTTTCCGGTGCGGCCGGAGACGCTGTTGCGCTGGCACCGGCACCTGATCGCTCGGCACTGGACGTATCCGCACCGCCGGCCGGGCCGGCCGCCCATCGAGCGGGAGGTACGCGACCTGATCGTGCGGCTGGCACGCGAGAACACAAGCTGGGGCTACGTGCGAATCGTCGGCGAGGTGCGCAAGCTGGGCATCGACGTCTCGGCGACGCTGGTGCGCAGCGTGCTCGCCGACGCCAGCATCCCGCCAGCGCCGCAGCGCGACCGGCAGAGCTGGCGCAGCTTCCTGCGCCAGCAAGGCGGCTCGATCATCGCCTGCGACTTCCTCACCGTCGACACGGTTTGGCTTCGCCGTCTGTACGTGCTCGTCTTTCTTTCGATCGGCGGCCGTCGCGTCGAGTACCTGTGCTGCACGAGCAACCCGGACACGCGCTGGATGCTGCAGCAGGCGCGCAACCTGCTGATGGACCTCGGCGATCGCGGCCGCCGGGTTCACTTCCTCGTCCACGACCGAGATACCAAGTTCGCCGCGGCGTTCGATGCCGTCTTCGCCAGCGAAGGCATCAGGATCATCCGCACCCCCGTCCGGGCGCCGAACGCGAACGCGCACGTCGAGCGCTGGGTCGGCAGCGTCCGCCGCGAGTGCCTCGACCGGCTGCTGATCGTCGGCCGCCGCCAGCTCGAGCACGTCCTCCGCGTCTACGCGCGCCACTACAACCACCGGAGGCCGCACCGCGCCCTCGACCTCCAACCGCCTGACCCCGCCGCCGCCGTCGCCGCGGCTCGAGGCGACCCGCGCGCGCCGCTCGCTAGCGTGCACCGGCGCGACCTCCTCGGTGGCCTCATCCACGAGTACGAACTCGCTCCCGCCGCGTGAGACGCAATTTCCGCACCCCACGGGGCGCCGAAGGCGCGAGCGCACGCCGAGCGCTGGGTCGGCAGCGTCCGCCGCGAGTGCCTCGACCGGCTGCTGATCCTCGGCCGTCGCCACCTCCACCATGTCCTCGCCACATACGTAGGTCATTACAACGAGCACCGGCCGCACCGCGCACGGGCGCAACGACCGCCGCTCAGGCCACCGCAGAGCGGCGAGCACCCGATTGCCAGCATGTTCGTCCCCAGTCGCGTCCGCCGCCGTGACCTGCTCGGCGGGCTGAGAACCAGCATTTCCGGCACCTACACGCTACCGGCGGTAGTCGTCCCGCGCCGAGGACGACCTGCCGGAAAGCGGCGGCTTAGCCTCCCGCCGCGGCGCTTTAGGGAATGTTGATGCCGTCGACCGGCATGACGATCAGCGTGCCGCCGCCAAGAGCGAAAAGCTCCTGATCGTCTCCGCCGCGGTCGAGGAAGAATTCGGCCTGAGCGCCATCGCCAAGCTCACCGCTGGTCATCAAAACAACGGGCTTGACCTTCTCTGGAACATCATCGCCTGCAGAGTCCGTCAGCCCCCAGCTGATGTATGAAATGTCTTCGGCCACAACGTGTTGGGCGTCCTGGAGACGGAGTGTGGCCCTCGCCGACCAGCCGACGGCCGCGCCGCCTCGTGGCGCGAGCTCCGTTCTCGCAAACGAGACGTAGGCTCCTGCCGGGAGGCTCACGCCGCCGATCAGGGTGTGCGGCGCGAGAAGATCAACATTTTCCCGCTGCACGACAAACTCTACGTTTCCTGCCACCTCGCACCCCTTAGTAGACGTTGTGTGTGCGAGTAGCCTAAACACCTCAACGAGTGGGGTAAAGCCGCCGCCGAAATGGGGTAAGCCGCTCAGCCCGCTACCGTTGAGGCCGTATGGCTACTGGCCTACAGCGTTCCGCCAAACCCTTAGCGAGTGACTGTCCATTCAGGGCCAGTGGGGGCCGCGTTCCCGCATCACCCCCCCGAAAGGGTCAGGTCAGCGCGGCCCTGCGTGCTTCTGACGCAGCTTCCTCGAAAAGCGCCCCGTACGACTCATCACGCGGCGCTCCAGGTAAGTCCGCTGGTGGCCGCCGCGGGTCGGCCACCCCTTCCTCGACCGTTTGAAAGAGCTCGCGCAGCGCGGCTTCAAGCTCGACAAGCAGTAGGACGTCGCTCTCGGCGGCGAGCCCGTCGAGGTTGTCCAGCGCCTCGCGCGCGCGACAGCAAAACCTCCTCGAGCGCTGCGCCTGGGATCGTCGCTAGGATCGCTCGCATCCGCATGCGCGGCCAGGGAGCACCCGGCGCTGACGCGCATCCAGGCCGAGCCGGCCCCTCGCGGGGCGGTGCCGTGGGCTCGGGTGGGGATGCGCTCCGTGTTGTGCGCGCGACTCGTGATCAGCTGGGAGTCGCCTGGTCTGCCGAGCTCGACCCGCTCTCCTGGCGGGTCGTCTGCTGGGATAGCGGCGATGCCGCCGTCGCCCGGCTCACGCTGAGCGGGAGCCACCGGCGCGACCTTCGCCGGTCTCGCTCGTTTGCGGCAGCCGTTCACGATCGCCGTCTCCGGCCTGGGAGCGGATGGCTCCGTGCTCTGGCAGGTGGGCTCGCCGATCTCTCTCTGCGCCCAGATCGCCCAGCTGGACGCGAGCGCACCTCCGAGCGCACGCGAGCGCGCAGGCAGTGAGGTAGGGATAGCCAGGGAAGGAGGCGGCGGTGGCACCAAAGCGGCCGAAGAAGGATGCGGCGCCGGGCAAGACCGGCAAGACGAGGAAGCCGAAGCCGAAGAAGAAGACTGCGCGCGGGAAGTAGCCACGGCTCCGGTCACGCCGCGGCGATCGACTCCTGCGTACCGGCGCGGGGAGTAGCGTTCTCGGCCTCCTGCTCGCCGGCTTGCTGCTCGCGACCGCCTGCGGTCAGAAGACATCCGCCACGGTGCGACGCGTATCTTCTACTCGTCATCGACGAGGGGGTCCGACCATGACGAACCGCCCTAGCATCCTGCTGCCGATCGCCGCGCTCGCGGCCGCGTGCGTACTGGTCTCGACAGCTGCCGGCGCCGCAACCGGCCACGGTCCCAAACCGTGCCATCACAACTGCCCACCGCCTCCGCCGCCGGCGGGCGATTGCGGCACGAAGACAGCCCCGCCCGTGACCTACGCGCACGTGATCTGGATC
>VAYE01000176.1 GCA_005883235.1 Actinomycetota bacterium | reverse complement strand
CTTCTGGATCTGGTTGTAGGCGAGCCAGCCGGCGAATCCGGCGAGGACGAGCAAGCCGAGCGCGAGCAGCCACGGCCAGAAGGGGCGCCTTCGTTCCGGTGGCTCGTCGTAGTCGTAGTAGACGGGAGGCGGCAGGTGAGGCGTCGCCGGCGGCGCGAGGACGGTCGCGGCCGTGATCGGCCGGGCGATGATCGCGGTCGCGGCCTCCTCGGTCTCGGGGCTGACCGAGACTCCGCGGGCGACGCGCGCAAGGTCGGCGTCCATCTCGTCCGCGGACTGGTAGCGCTCGTCGGGGCTCTTGGCGAGGGCCCGCATGACGACGAAGTCGAGATCGCGCGGCACCTCGGGGCGCAGGCGGGAAGGCGGCTCGGGCACCTTCGAGAGGTGCTTCATCGCGAGCTCGACCGGCGTCTCCCCGCCGAACGGCACCGAGCCCGTGAGGAGCTCGTAGAGGACGATGCCCACCGAGTAGAGGTCCGAGGCCGGCGTGACCGGGGCGCCCTGGGCCTGCTCGGGCGAGAGGTACTGCGCGGTACCGATGATCGAGCCCTCCTCCGTCATCTGGCTCGGGCCCGCGCGGGCGATGCCGAAGTCGGTCACCTTGACCCGCCCCTCGCCGTCGACGAGGACGTTGTGCGGCTTGATGTCGCGGTGGACGAGGTTCTGGCGGTGCGCGACGCGCAGTGCGGCGAGGATCTGGCGCGCGTAGTCGACCGAGACCGGGATCGGCGCGGGCCCGCGGGCGGTGATCAGCTCCTTCAGGCTGCGCCCGTCGAGGTACTCCATCGCGATGTAGTAGGTGCCCTCGGCCTGCCCGCGGTCGAAGATCGAGACGATGTTCGGGTGCGAGAGGCCGGCCGCGTTCTTCGCCTCCCGCCGGAAGCGCTCGACGAACTGCTCGTCGTTCGCGTGCCGCTCGTTCAGGATCTTGATCGCGACGCGGCGGCCGAGCTCCTGGTCCTCGGCGAGATAGACGTTCGCCATCCCGCCCGCGCCGAGCTTGCGCAGAATCCTGTAGCGCCCGTCGAAGAGCGTGTTGATCAGCGTGTCGGAGACGGCCATCCAGGCTCACACAGGGTAGGAGTAGGAGTTCAACTACCGCGCAGGATCGCCTGCACGATCGCCTTCGCGATCGGCGCGGCGCTCCGCCCCCCGAAGCCGCCGTTCTCCACCACGACCGCGACGGCGACCCGCGGGTGGTCGGCCGGCGCGAACGCGATGAACCACGCGTTGTACTGGTGCGGAACCGGAGTCTCGGCCGTGCCGGTCTTGCCGGCCACCCGGACTCCCGGGATCTGAGCCGCGGTGCCCGTGCCGCCGGTGACGACGGCCTCCATCATCGCCGTCAGCTCGCTCGCGGTCTGCGGCTTGATCGCCCGGCCGAGGTTCTCCGGGTGCCTGCGCGAGAGGGTGCCGCCGCCCGGCGAGAGGATCTTGTCGACGACGGTCGGCCGCATGACGACGCCCTGGTTCGCGATCGCCGCGGCCACCATCGCCATCTGGAACGGCGTCACGAGCAGACGCTCCTGCCCGAAGGCGAGCCGGCCCGGATCGGCGTCCGAGCTCGATCGATCGAGACGGCCGTTCTTGTAGCGGCCGCTCGGCACCCGCTCGTCGAGCGGCGTCTCGAGCGGGGGAACCGAGTAGAAGCCGTAGCGCTTCGAGTAGTCGACGATCGGCCCGGCCCCGAGCGCCATGCCGATCTTGCAGAAGACGGCGTTGATCGAGTGCTGGAGCGCCGTCGTGAAGTTGACCGTCCCGAACGACTCCGGCCCCGACTGGTCCGGGTTCAAGGCGTTGGAGACCCGCTTCCCGTACTCGATGCAGTAGCCCGGGTCGAAGAAGGTCGAGCTGGGCGTGAAGCGGCCCGTGTCGAGCGCGGCCGAGGCCGTCACGACCTTGAACGACGAGCCCGGCGCGTAGAGGCCCTGGGTTGCGCGGTCGAAGAGCGGCGAGGCGGGCTTGCACGCCGCCGTGCCGCGGGCGATGCTCGCAAAGCTCTTCTCGACGAGGTTCGGGTTGTAGCTCGGGCTCGAGGAAAGCACGAGCACCTTGCCGGTCGAAGGCTCGATCGCGACCGCCGCGGCGCACTTGCCCGCGAGGAGCCCGTTCGCGAGCCTCTGCGCCTTCGGGTCGATCGTCGTATAGAGGTCGTTCCCCTGCACCGTGATCCCGCGCAGGCGATCGAGCGTCGTCCGGAAGACGGTGCTCAGGCTCGAGTTCGCGCCGGTCAGATAGTCGTTGTACGAGCGCTCGAGGCCGGCCTGCGAGCGGCTTTGCGTCGAGTAGCCCACGACGAAGGGCGCGAGCGTGCCCTGCGGATAGCGCCGGAAGTAGAGCGTCTGGCCGCCGACGCGCTTGCGCACGTTCGTGGCGAGCAGCGTGTGCCCGTCGCCGGCGTAGATTCGCCCGCGCTTGACCGTGAACTGCGCCACGCGCTGGATCGCGTTGTCCTGCCGGTCTGCGAGTCCCGCCGAGGCCCACGCTTGCCAGTACGTCGTCCCGAGGATGAGGGCGACGATGAGCGCGAGCCCGACGAGGGCGAGGCGGCTGATCTGCACGTTCATCTCGGCGGCTCGTTCGCGCGGTGGGAGATCAGGAGCAGCCCGGCGAGGAGCACGAAGTTCGCGACCACGCTCGACCCACCGTACGAGACGAACGGGAGCGTGATCCCGGTCAGCGGGATCAGGCGCAGGATCCCGCCCACGATGATGAAGGTCTGCAGCGCGAAGCCGAAGGTCAGCCCGGCCGCGGCGAGCTTCGAGAAGCCGTCCTGCGCGAGCAGCGCGATCCGGAACCCCCGCGCGATGAACAGCATGTACACGAGGAGCACCGCGGCGGCGCCGACGAGGCCGAGCTCCTGCGCCACCGCCGAGTAGATGAAGTCGGTGTTCAGGTACGGGATCAGCTGGTGACCGCTCGTCGTCTCGAAGGTGCCTCGGCCCAGGCCGGTACCGCCGAAGTGGCCGTTCCCGATCGAGTACAGCGACTTCACGAGCTGGTAGCTCTGGCAGTCCTGGCGGAGCGCGGGCTTGCCGGTGAGCGGGCAGTAGACCCGGTGCACGGTCCACGGATGCAGCCAGATCGTGACCCGCTCGCGGACGTGCGGGATCAGCTTGTAGGCCCCGGCCGACCCGACGAGGAAGAGCACCCCGCCGAGAGCGACGAAGAGCACCCGCGCGGTGGCGATGTAGACCATCGCGAGGAAGATCCCGAAGTAGAGGAGCGCGCTCCCGAGGTCGTTCGTCTCGACGAGGACGAGCATCGCCCCGCCCCAGATCACGAGCAGCGGCCCGAAGTCCTTGAGCCGCCCCTGCGCCAGCACCTCGCGCTTCTCGCGCAGGTAGCCGGCGAGGAAGACGATCAGCATGATCTTCGCGAGCTCAC
>VAYE01000175.1 GCA_005883235.1 Actinomycetota bacterium | reverse complement strand
CTCGTGGCCCTTCCAGTCGACGCGGACGGCCTGCGCCTTGATCGTGATTCCGCGCTCGCGCTCGAGCTCCATCGTGTCCAGCACCTGTTCCCGCATCTCGCGGCTCGAGAGGGCGTCGGTGAGCTCGAGGATGCGATCGGCCAGCGTCGACTTGCCGTGGTCGATGTGGGCGATGATCGAGAAGTTGCGGATGCGGTCTTGGTCCATGCGAAGCTCATGCGCGGCGCAGACGGGATCGCAACGATAGCAACGCGTCGAGCTCACGAACCCGCAGCAAACGGCAGGAAACGAGGTAGACCAGGGCCCCGACCGCAAGGGTCCCGACGACCGACACGAGCTGGCCGCCGAACGACCGGCCGACGGCTGCGTCGAGGCCGCGCCAGACGGGATACGAAACGGCCGCGAGCACTGCCGAGGCGACGACGACGAGCGCGAACGACCGCCTCGTCTCCCCGAGCTCGATGCGGCCGATCCGCCGCCGCAGCAGGACGAGCAGGGCGGCCGTCCCGGCGATGTTCACGATTGACGTCGAGAGCGGGATGCCCCAGATCCCCAGCCGGTAGAAGGCGGCGTCGAGAGCCGCGTTCAGACCGAGGTTCGCGAGGGCGACCACCGTCGGGATCCAGTTCGACTGCAGGCTGAAGAAGGCGCGGTTCAGCATCAGCATCGTCCCGTTGAAGGCGAGGCCGAGGGCGAACGCCGCGAGCGCGCCGGCGACGACGTGCGTCTGCGAGGGCGTGAACCCGCCGCGCTGGTAGACGAGCCGGACGATCGGCTCCGCCAGGACGGCCGAGACCACGCTCGCGGGGACGAGAAGGAACGCGATCTGGCGCAGGCCGAGCGCCACCGTGTGGCGGAATCCCACCTGGTCACCGCGGGTTGCGAGCCGCGCAAGTGCGGGGAACAGGACTGTCGCGACGGCAACCGAGAACATGCCCTGCGGGAAGATGTAGAGCCGAAACGCGGCGCTGATCGCGCTCGGCGCCTGGTTCTTGTCGATCAACCGGGCCGCGAAGAGCGTGTCGACCAGGGCGTTCAGGTTGATGAGCCCGAGCCCCAGCGTGATCGGCACCATCAGCTTGAACGTCCGCCGGACGGCGGGGTCGCGCCAGTCGATGACGAGCTGGAGCCGCCCGTCGCGGCCACGCAGCCACGGAACCGGCAAGAGCAGCTGGATCAGTGTCGCGACGACGATCGAGACGGCGTAGACGTAGAGCTTCGCGTCGATCCCGTGCGCCTGCGGGACGCCGAGCGCGAGGCCGGCGACGATCGCGAGGTTCCAGAACACGGGCGCGAGCGCGGGCACAGAGAAGTGCTCGTAGCTGTTCAGGATCCCGACGACGATCCCCGTCAGCCCGAGCAGGACGACGATCGGGAACAAGACGCGGGCGAGCCCCACCGCGACGTTCTCGAGCAGCTCGCTGAAGACGGGGACGAACGCGGAGGAGAGAGCTGCGTCCGCCACGAGCGCGCGGATCGTATTCGGGACGAGGAACGCGACCTCGAACGCGTTGATCGAGCCGACGGTGCCGAAGTAGTAGCGGACGACCGACTCGCGGAGCAGGCCGACGATGCGCGAGAGGCCCGTGGCGAGCGAGAAGACGGCCGTCGACCAGGCGAGCCGGCGGCCGCGCGCCTCCGCGGCGCCGGTCGAGCCGCGCGCCTCTACCACGCCGCCGAGTATAGGTAGACGACTCGCTGGCGCCCGCGCCGCGGAGCCCGGGACGGCGCTTTGGTACCATCGCCGAGCCCGCGCCCAGCGGGCGTCCTTACGCAATGCCGAACATCAAGCAACAGAAGAAACGCGTCCGCACCGCCGCCGACGAGCGCCTCCGGAACCTCCGCTACCGCTCGACGGTCAAGACGCTCACCCGCCGCCTCCGCGACGCGGTCACGGACGGCGACAAGGAGCGGATCGCCGCCGAGCACGTCCGCCTGGTGCGCTCGATCGACCAGGCTGCCGCACGCGGCGCGCTCCACCGAAACACCGCGGCGCGCCGGAAGGCGCAGGCCGCGAAGCTCGTCTCGGGCGCCTAAGCCGTCGCCGGAACGGCCTCGCGCTCCGCGCGGGTGATGTCGAGGAGTGCACGGGCGAGCTCGAGCTCGCCGGAGATCCTGCTCCTCCCCTTCAGCGCCGCGTCGAGCGCGGCCAGGCGCACGGTCACGGCTCGCAGCTCCTCGACGCTGAAGTTCGCCGCCTGCGCAAACGCCTTCTCGGCCGCGAAGGGATGCATCTTCAGTCGTCCGGCCGCATCGCGCGGGCGGACGCCTTCGGCGGCGAGCGCCTGGCAGGCCCGCACCTTGCCGACGTGGCTCGCGAGGAGGCCGGCGATCGAGGTGATCTCCCGCGAGGAGCGTTCGAGCAGCGAGTCGCACGCGCGAAGGGCGCCGGCCACGTCCCGCTGCCCCCACGTGTCGGTCAGCGAGAAGACAGAGGCTTCCGAGTGCGGCACGGCGAGGAGCTCGACGTCGCGAACGCCGATCGTCTCGCCGCCCGCCCAGGTCGCCAGCTTCTCCACTTCGAGAGCCAGCGCGTCGAGGTCGTCGCCGACGAGCTCCGCGAGCGCGCGACATGCGTCTGCGTCGGCGTGCGCGCTCCGGCGCGCGAACTGGTCGGCCACCCAGGCAGGGAGGTCGCGCTTGCGCGGCGCCTCGTACCGGAGCACCTCGCCCGCCTTGGCGCACGCCTTCGCGAGCGGGGCGTCGGCCTTGATGCCCTCGCCCACGAGCGCGAGGACGGTGCCCGGGGCCGGGCTCGACAGGTACTCGGCGACCGCCTTCGCGTCGGGCGCCTTCCACCGCTCGACATCGTCGACGACGACGAGTCGGGTGCCCGCGCCGAAGAGGCCCAGCGCGTTGCACGCGGCCACGGCGTCGTCGCCGGAGGTCTCGGCCGCATCGAGCGTCTCGGCCGCATCTGCTCCGATCCGCTCGCGCAACCGTCGAACCGCCCGGGCGACCTTGGGACGGTCGCTTCCGGTGATGAGGTAGGTGGGCTTCAGCTCGGACGGCATCGGCGCCAAGCATAGGCCCCGCCGACGAAGGCGGCGACGGCGAGGGCTGCGGCGGCCCGGCCGGAACGGATCTGTGCAAACGGCAGGCCGCCGACAAGCCGCGCGCACTCGGCGAGGTACGCGGCGCACCATCCGTTCAGCCCGGCGAGCGTCGACGCGCCGCCACCCGAGAGCGGCGCGATCACCGCCGCCGCCAGCCCGAGCCCGAGCAGCGGTACGACCGCCGGTGCGGCCAGCGCGTTCGCCGGAACGGTGAGCAGCGGGATCGCATGGAACTGGAACCACGAGACCGGCGCCGTCGCGAGACCGCATGCGGTCGACACCGACACGACGTCGGCGAGGCGCGGCGGCACCGGATAGCCGTCGAGCGCACGCCTGACCCGCGGCGCCACGGTGAAGATCGAGACCACGGCCGCAAAGGAGAGCTCGAACCCCGGGTCGAGCAGCGTGTACGGATTCCACGCGAGGAGCACGATCGCTCCCAGGAGCAGGAAGTGCCAGCGATCCTTCTGCCGCGCAGCGATCCAGGCGAGCGAGCCGAGCGCCCCCGCGACGGCGGCACGCACGACCGACGGCTGCGCCCCAACCGCGAGGACGTACGCGCCGATCGCGGCGAGCGCCCCGAGCTCTCCCGCCAGGCGGGGTAGGCCGACGAGCCACGCGACGAGCAGCGCGGAGCCCGCGACGAGCGCCACGTTCTGGCCCGACACCGCTAGGAGGTGATAGAGGCCCGAGGCTCGGAAGTCGCGTCTCAGGTCGTCGCTGAGGCCCGCATCGTCGCCGAGCACGACGCCCTCGACGATCCCGCGCCGCTCGCCGTGCAGGCCACGAGCGGCCGACCGCCCGAGCCAGGCACGGAGCTTGTCGGCGAAGCCGGGCACGCCACCCCGGCGGCCGACCATGCGCCACCGGTCGCCGCGCAGGACGACGTGCACTCCCTGACGCCGGAGCCAGCCGGCCTCGTCGAACCCGTTCACGGGCCCACGCGGGCGGACGAGCTCGCCGAGGACCTCGAGCCGGGCGCCTTGCGGCGGCGCGCGTCCAAGCGGCAGCTCGAGAAGCACCGGCTCGTCGACCCACAGCCGCCCGAACCGAGAGACGCGGGCAGGGAGGCGAAGCTCGAAGCGCCCTCTTCGGGGCGGCCCGGTGACGGTGACGAGGCTCGTCTCCGCCCACCCGATGCGGTCCGCAAGGACGCTCCGGTCGAGGTCGGCGGCCCGGCCGCTTCCCCACCAGACAGCCGCGAGGACGGCGGACGCGACGACGAGGAGCTCGGCGCGTTCGGGCTTGACGAAGGCAGAGCCGGCCGCGGCGAGAGCCGCCGCGACGGCGAGTCCCGGCCACGCGCAGCGCACGACGAGCGAGGCGGCGAGGCCGAGCGCCGCGGCGGCGGCAACGTGCTGGGGGACGAACGGCGACCGGGCCGGGACGCTCAGGGCGCGACCAGGTCCCGGAGCTGGTCGAGGCGCGCCGGGCCGATCCCGGGAACTGCGTCGAGCTCGTCCACGGAGCTGAACGCGCCGTGCTTCTGGCGGTAGTCGACGATCTTCTGCGCGGTCACCGGCCCCACGCCCGGGAGGGAGTCGAGCTGCTCGATCGTCGCGCTGTTCAGGTGCACGGGCCCGGTCGGCACGCCGGACGCGTCGGCCGAATCGGCGCCCGCCGCGCCCACCCCGGCCGCTCCCCGCCTCGGCACGACCACCTGCTCCCCGTCGGACACGAGCGCCGCGAGGTTGACGAGCGAGAGGTCGGCCTTCCGGGTCGCGCCTCCCGCGTGCGCGAGCGCGTCGGCCACGCGGTCGCCCTGCGACAGGCGGTAGAGGCCCGGCCGACGCACCGCGCCGACGACGTCGACCACGACGCGCGCGGGCGGCACGGTGGCTGCGGCCGTGGTCGGCGGCGGAAGCGGCGGCGGAGGGGGCGCCGCGCTCCCGCCGCGCGAGAGGAGGCGACTGCCGAAGAGCAGCACGGCAAGGAGCAGGGCGGCCACGACGAGCGCGCGCCGGCGGCTGATCGGAAGCTCGGGCACGTTGCCCATTCTGACGACAGCCGGGTGACGAGAACGTGCCGGCTGTGCGCCGAAAGACCGCGGTGTCTACCCGACGACGAGGTTGACGAGCTTGCGCGGCACGACGATCGTCTGCCGGATCTCCTTGCCGTCGAG